>CAYYUL010000024.1:0-8279 GCA_964474915.1 uncultured Candidatus Saccharibacteria bacterium
GATTGTTTGTTCAGTTTGCAGGAGTCTGGGAGTAGAGGCGGGTTATGGTCAAAGACCCTTCAACCCTGACCCTTACTCCATCCTCTAGCGTAATGATTGTATCAACCCCTGCCTTAATATGTCCCCCTTCCTCTACGGACTTTGCCAGAGTGGCGAGTTCTGAGTAGGGATGGAGAGCGGCCTGGACGATTGTCGGAGTGGTGAGAGAAGTACGCCCGGTGCGTTCCATGGGAGCCCCGACTAAAGGGCCCACGAGCATCGCACCAAACGACGCGATGACCGCGATGACCGCGATGACTAAGATAATGGGTTTGATAGTCATGACAAATCTCCAAACCTCTGAAGCTCTTGTCTTCTGAAAGGTCTAATCATAACATATAACTATTTTTATACTTTGTCAAGATGTCGTGGCGTGATATAATCTCAAAATGAAATATCCAACTTTGAAAGAAGAAAAAGCATTGCGGAAGAGGGGCTACGCATTCATCGCGGGAATAGACGAGGCAGGCAGGGGGCCTTTGGCAGGGCCCGTGGTGGCCTCGGCCTTTATGATATTGCCGGGATTCAGAATGCCGAGACTTCTCTGGGAGACGTTGCGGGATTCAAAAAAACTGTCTCCAAAGAAACGTCTTGAGTTCTACAAGTTTTTTCATTCGCATCCTCAAGTGCAGTGGGGGATAGGGATTGTTTCAGAGAAAGTGATCGATAGGATTAATATCCTGCAGGCGACAGGTCTTGCCATGAAGAAAGCCCTTTCCAGGTTAAAGGAAGCAGATGCGATCATTGTGGACGGAACTACAAAGATTGAAAGCGCTCTTCCGCAGAAGATGATTATTCATGGAGATGAGCTGGTATTTTCCTGTGCCGCAGCCTCCATTATGGCCAAGGTGACGAGGGACAGGATCATGGTGAGATACCACAAGAGATACCCTGAATACGGCTTTGACAGGCACAAGGGCTACGGAACTGCATTGCACATGAGGAACCTGCGAAAGCACGGCCCTTCCGCCATTCACCGCAGAACCTTTGCTCTTTTGAAGACTTGACAGATTGAGATTTTCTCGTATAATTCAAGACAAGCACATTGAAAAATTGTAAGGAGGTGTTTCATGGTATCGCAGAAAAGCACGGGAGCGGTATTCTTCTTGTCCGCAGCGGTTCTGATAGCAGGGTGTACGGCTGACAGTCCGTACACGACATCTCGTTCCCAACCCGAAACTCGAGTTGCTGCCCCTTCACCCGCACGGCTTCCCGAGCCTCAGTCTACACGATTGGAGGACTTTAAAACCATTGTCGAAGCGGATTTCCGCTATGATCCTCCTTCCTTTGGTCTCGAGAGAACGAAGATCATTATCCAGAAAGGAAAGGAATTCAATCCTCCTGAAATTGAGAAGGTTCTGCGTCAAAATCCAGGAGGCGGACTTCAAATGGCATTTGACGATACATCCTTTGATTCGGCACCTCTTTCTTTAAAGCTAGAGGAGACCGGGAAGGTATTATGGGTCTATGCCAGACAAGATGACGGGAGTCTTACGCAGTTACCGGAAACCTACGTTCCCTTCAACACAGAACTTCTTGTAGCGGTCATAGACAAATATGCGCACGAGGAAGGGGAGCGGAAGCCTTGGTACTACCGTTATTTCGTCATGAAAGTCTCGTCCCTGCCTCCTTTACTGGAGCCAAAATATCTCATTCCTAACCTTCCGTTTGTACTCGTATGGCAATACGCCACTACCTACGTTGAGTCTCGGTAAGAAAGCATCCAATAGAGCGGCACGATGGTGTCGCTTTTTTATTATGATTCCACCCCCTTGCATAGAGAAAAGAAACCTGATAGGGTAGTGGAGTATGGCAGTGCCGAAACACCGTCGTCCCAAATTCCGCCAACGGAACACGAGGATGCACATCTATATCAAGGCTTCTCCCACAAGGGCGTGCGAAAAGTGCGGAACGCCTGTTTTGTCGCATACCATATGCCAGAACTGCGGCACCTACAGGCAGAAGGCGTTCATTGACGTGTTCGCTAAGCTTTCCAAAAGAGACCGCAAGAAGAAAGAAAGGGAATTAAAAAACCAAGAGAAGTCCGCAGAACAAAATTAGCACCCATATGGCTTCCAGGCATCTTTCAAGATCCATTGCAATGCAGAGCTTGTACGAGTGGGATTTCTGGAACAAAAAACCAGACATGATTGACGACGCGGTGGAACGCAATATCAAAGAGTTCGGGCCCGGCCTGGAAAGCACCGATTTCATCTGGCAGCTGGTACAAGGAGTGGTTGATCATCTTCCCCAATTGGACAAGATCATAGAGAAAGCGGCTCCCGAATGGCCGGTGAATCAGATCACCATGGTGGACAGAAACGTGCTGAGATTAGGGCTCTTTGAACTTTTGTATGAGAACAAGGACGAGGTTCCTCCCAAGGTTGCCATCAACGAGGCGATAGAATTGGCAAAGAACTTTTCAGGGGAATCTTCCGGAAAGTTCGTGAACGGAGTGCTGGGAACCGTATACCGCGAATTAGAGAACAGCAGCCAGCCTGCCAAGGAATGAAGAATATCGCAAGATTGGAAAAAATACTGGGAGTGAAGTTCAAGGATGAAAATATCCTGACGCAGGCTTTGACCCACAGGTCGTACATCAACGAGAACCCGGACTTCCATCTCTCCCACAACGAACGCCTGGAATTCCTCGGGGACGCAGTATTGGAGCTTATTGTCACCGATTACCTTTTTATGGAATACCCGGAGAAGGCGGAAGGGGAGCTTACTTCCTGGAGGGCAGCTCTCGTGAACGCAAAAATGCTCTCAATGCTCGGCAAGGAAATAGGGCTGCAGGACTTCCTCCTGCTTTCCAAAGGGGAGTCCAAGGAGACCGGAAAATCCAGAGACTATATTGTGGCAAACGCCTTTGAGGCGCTGGTGGGAGCCATATACCTTGACATAGGATACAAAAAGACGGAAACCTTCATCTCAAAGTTCCTTCTTCCCAAGCTCCCTTCCATTATTAAGGGGGAATTGTTCCGTGACGCCAAGTCAACGCTTCAGGAAGTTGCCCAGGAAAAGGAAGGGATCACGCCTTCTTACCGGGTGTTGAAGGAGTGGGGCCCTGACCACGCAAAGCAGTTCATCGTGGGAGTGTTCCTGAGAGACAGGAAGATTGGGGAAGGGGAAGGGTCATCCAAGCAGGAGGCCGAAGTGCAGGCGGCGCAGGACGGATTAAAAACTATAATGTAACTTACAACTTAGGGGTTAAACCCTCACGTGGGGGTTCAACCCTTTCAATCACCTATGCTCGTTATTCGTTTATTGAGGACAGGAAGAAAGAACCAGCCGTCATTTAAGATCGTGGTGACGGAAAAGAAGAACCCGCCCAAAGGAGGGAGGTTTTTGGAAGAGGTGGGAACGTACAATCCTCTGACCAAGAACAAGACTTTGAAAGCAGAAAGAGTGAAACACTGGATGTCTGTGGGAGCCAAGCCTTCAGACACCGTGTTCAACATGCTGGTTTCCCAGGGGGTAGTTGGAGGGAAGAAAATACCAAAGCGCATGCCAACAAAGAAATAGAGTTCTGAGGCAAAAACCGAGTAGAGAGCAGGAGCGAGGCTTCTATTTTTTGTCCTTGACATTTTAGCCAAAACCTGATACAGTTTACTCGGAACCTACACAAGGATCGTTCTCACCCACAGTTCTTACAAGGAGGAAAAATTGGCGGATACAGTGCTTTGGGGAGAAAAATCAGCCACGATCGACGAAGCTGGCAGAATCGCTATCCCCGCAAAGTTCAGGAGAAGTTTGGATGAGCAACTTGCAGTTGGATTGGACCCCGCACGCGGCTGCATCGTGGTGATCTCAACAATATCTCTGCCTCAATTTAAGGGTCTTAGATATGGATCTGTGCTGACGTTGAACACGCAGGGCCGCCTCCTCTTAGACGTCGTCCTCCAAGAAAAAGCAGGTCTTGCCCCGCGTGAAAGGGCAACTGTTATTGCCGCAATAAATAGCGTAGAGATCTGGAAGAGAGAACGATATGAACAATTCAAAAAGGAAGCGCAAGACTGACAGACTACTTTCCAGTAGTCTGTTTTCTTTTCAAATATAATAGAAAAAGACCGGAGATTAATCGCAGGTCAACTGTACCAATTGTTCTTGCAGTGAAGGATCTTCCATGCGACTCTCCTTTGTAGCGATGTGTCTATCGTATCTTTTTGTGGCCATTCGTCAGACTGCGTTTGACACGCGGGCCCTGGGGAGTATCTTCAATAACCCATCCTTTCTGCTCCAGCTGGATTCTGACTTCGTCTGCTTTGCTCCATTGTTTCTCTTTCCTGAGAGATTCCCGTTTCAGAACAAGTTTCCAGATGTCTTTCGGAACGTCCTGCGCTTCCTGCTTTCCCCAGAAGATGAACCCGAATACTTCGTCCGCTCTTTTCAGGAAAGAGAGGATCTCTTTCTTTTCTTTGGAGCTTACCTGATTGTGTTCCAGGAGGGGATTGGTCTTGCGTATGAGTTCAAAGACGGCAGCAATTGCTTTTGGGGTGTTGAAATCGTCTTGCATCGCATCCTCGAACTTTTCAGCGAACGTGCGTATAAGGGAAAGACGACTAGGTTTTTTAGATGACTTTTGCTCATACCGGTTCACCCGGTCTACAAATTCGTCAATGCGCGCCATTTCCCTCTGCGCCTGCTTTACGAACAGGTCGCTGTAGTCCATGGGCGATCTGTAGTGGGTTTTCAGGAAGAAGAATCTCAGAAGGCGAGGAGAGTAGATTTGTATGAAGTCCTGTATCGTGACAAAGTTTCCCAGGGACTTGGACATCTTCTCCCCTCTGACATTCAGGAATCCCGTATGCATCCAGCAGGAAGCCAGGGGCTTCTTTCCTGAAATGGCCTCCATCTGTGCGATTTCCGCCTCATGATGGGGGAATATGAGATCCCTTGCTCCTCCATGGATGTCGTACTGCGCTCCAAAGTATTTCTCTGTGATGGCGGTATCTTCAATATGCCATCCGGGGCGGCCCAATCCCCAGGGGCTTTCCCATGTGGGAGCAAATCCCTGTTCCGCAAACTTCCAGAGGGCAAAGTCTCCCTTGTTTCTTTTTTTTATTGATTCGTCGATGCGGGAAACCGCGTCTTCCGCGAGCAAGGAGGTTCTCTGTGAAAGCTTTCCGTACCGAGCAAACTTTGAGATGTCGTAGTAGACGCCGTCTCCCTTGATCTCATACGCATAACGCTTCTTCATGAGGCGCTCTATCTGGGAGATGATCTCCTTCATATGGTCCGTAGCACTCGCGTATTTGCTCACGGATCGTATTCCCAGGGTTTCCATGTCCTCTACGTATTTTTTCTCAAACTTCCTTGCCAGGATACGAGGAGTCGTATTGGATTCCTTTGCCCGCTGGATGATCTTTTCGTCGATGTCGGTAATGTTCTGGAGGTAGAAGACGTCGTATCCTTGAGCTCTGAGATATCTTGCGAACACGTCAAAGGCAACGTATGTCCTTGCATGCCCAAGATGGGAAACGTCGTATACGGTGGGCCCGCATACAAAAAGAGATATCTTGGCTTTTACCTTGAGCGTTTTTTTCTTTCGGGAAAGAGTGTCGTATATTTTGATCATTGTGCCAGTATATCACAGCTCACTTTTCCATGAAATCCGATTATGTGATATGATGAAAAAATGGCTAAAAAAGATATCCTTTCAAGCATCATCATTGGATTCCTCATCGCCCTGTCCTTAATTCCCATATCAAAGAATGTGGCAGAGCTTCAGGTGCCCTACTCTTCGCTCGTGCTGGTCGCGTTCCCTTTGCTTGCTTTGCTGGGAATATTCATCGCTTCAGTGCTCGGGAAATTCATACCCGTGTTGTTCCAGCTTGCAAAGTTCTTGCTGGTGGGGGCCTTGAATACCTTTGTTGACCTTGGAGTGCTGAATACACTCATTGGGTTGACGGGAATCGCCACAAGCGCAGGATACTCTGTATTCAAAGGGATCTCGTTCACTCTGGCTGTCATCAACAGCTATTTCTGGAACAGGCAGTGGACATTTGGAGCCCAACGAAAAGAGATAGGAAGGGAATTCCTTCAGTTCTTTCTGGTGAGCGCGGTAGGATTCCTTCTCAACGTGGGTTCCGCTTCTTTGATTGTGAACCTTGTCGCTCCTCGATTCGGATTCTCCGGGATATCCGAAAACCTGTGGGCAAACATCGGAGCCGTCGCAGCAGCCTTCGTTTCCTTGGCGTGGAATTTTGTTGGGTACAAGGTCTTCGTGTTCAAGAAGTAACGTATGGCAGCCTTAGCTCTCTACAGAAAATACCGGCCCAAGACCTTTGGAGAAGTCATCGGGCAAGAGCACGTGGTGCAGACCCTGAAAAACGCCCTCTCCTCTGATCTTATCTCCCACGCATATCTTTTTTCAGGCCCCAGGGGATCGGGAAAGACGAGCATCGCGAGGCTTTTGGCAAAAGGAATCAATTGCCTGAATCTCTCAAAGAAGGGGGAGCCCTGCAACCAGTGCTCAGCTTGTACTGAGTTCAACGAGGGCAGGGCAATGGATCTCATTGAGATAGACGCTGCTTCCAACAGAGGGATAGACGAGATTAGAGAGCTTAAAGAGGGGATTGCATTCTCTCCGGTGAAGTTAAAGTATAAGGTCTTTATTGTTGACGAGGCCCACCAGCTCACCAAGGAAGCAGCCAACGCTCTTTTGAAAACCCTGGAAGAGCCCCCTGTTCACGCAATATTCGTTCTGGCCACTACAGAGCCTCAGAAGATGATTTCCACCATCATCTCTAGATGCCAGAGATTCGACTTCAGGAAGTTCAGGTTAGAAGAAATCCTCAAGCGCCTGAACTTGCTTTGTCAAAAAGAGGGCGTTCGCATAGAGCCTGTTGCCTTAGAGCTTGTTGCTTTGGGGGCCTCGGGGTCTTTGCGAGACGCGGAATCCCTTCTTGACAAAGTTTTGACCTTTCATTCTTCTTCTGCTACAACAAAGGAGATTTCAGTGAATGAAGTGAGGGAATTGCTGGGCATCGTGGACCTTGCAAAGATTGCGGAGTTCGCAGAGCTTCTCAAAGAAAAGAAGGCTGCAGAGGCCATTTCTTTTCTCCATAAGTCTTTAGAGGATGGGATAGACCCCAACGAATTCCTCAAAGCGCTTTCCACCTACTTGAGGTACACGTTGCTCTTGAAGGTGAGCCCTGCGTTAGAACAGACCATCCTTGCAGGGTTTACCAAGGAACAGGTGGAGAAGATGAAAGCCCAGGCCAAGGGCTATGAGGAAAAAGATCTCCAGCAGACCTTAGAGCATTTCCTTTCAGCTGAAACAACGATGAGGTATTCCAGTATTCCCCAGCTTCCCATAGAGCTGGCGATTATTGATAGCTGTGGAGTAGCGTAGCTTGACATACATACATCATGGTATATGAACAAATCGCAGATAAAGCCCGTTCTTGAGAAAAATCGAGAGACCCTTGTTCAGTTTGCAGAGCGTATTCGTAAGATGGGGTTTCGCGGTCCCAAAGATCTTGCATCTAATATGGACAAATATCTCTATGGAGATATGAGTAAAGAAAAAAGAAGAAGGAGATGATTATAGAATGATTTTTGCGGGGTCGTCTAACTTGACATTGTATACACAATGAGTATACTTAGGATATGGGAACACTTAATGTAAGAATCGATAAGAATATTAAGGCAAAAGCAGGAAAAACACTTTCTGCTTTGGGTTTGGATACCTCAACCGCAGTGCGCATTTTTTTGCATCAAGTCGTAGCTGAAAAGGGACTTCCTTTTACTCCCACGAGAAATCCAGCAGTTATCCGCGCGCAGTGGGATAAAGAAGTTGCTAGTGCTAAGAAGGGGAGTCATCGGTATGGAACCGCACAAGAAGCATTAGCCGACCTCTAGGATGTACAAGTGGCTCATCTAACGATGTACAGAATTGTTCGCACGAAGAGTTTCGAGCGTTCTTACGGGAAATTGAAGCAATCAGGTATCAAGAAGCAGGTTATCAGTGATATCAAGAGCGTTATCAATGCTTTAGCATCAGGGGAATCGTTGCCTGCAAAACATCGGGACCATAGCCTTACTGGATATTTTGAAGGGTATCGCGAATGCCATGTGCGGCCAAACCTGCTTCTTATATACCAGATTGATCACGGCAGTCTTGTGCTTGTATTAGTTGATATAGGATCTCATCCTTATTTATTCGGTTAATATACGTCAGGTTATTTATGAAAGAGTTATTGAAGAATAGTTAATATTGCGGGGTGGTGTAACGG
>CAYYUL010000025.1:0-7107 GCA_964474915.1 uncultured Candidatus Saccharibacteria bacterium
ACCCCGTACCCTTCAAGGAGCTCAGGGAGAATATACCGCAAAAGCCCTGTCTCGCGCAGACTCTCCAGCCCCTCTCCCGCTCTCTGGGACATCAATATCTTTACCAGTTCATCACGTATCCTCTCTTGGGAAATCTCTTTCAAAAGAGCTGAACTCTGCTGAAGGGCTTTGAGCGTATCCTTTTCCAGAGTAAATCCCAGAGTTGCGGAAAACCTGACAGCCCTCATCATTCGCAAGGCATCCTCCTGGAACCTTTCTTCAGGAAGCCCCACCGCCCGAATGAGTTTCTTCTTCAAATCCTTCTGCCCTTCAAAAGGATCAACGAGATTCCCTTCCAAAGTCAGGGCAATGGCGTTCATGGTGAAGTCTCTCCTAGAAAGATCCTCTTCTATGGTTTTTGCATACGTAACCTCTTCCGGATGCCTCCGGTCTCCATACTTTGCGTCAGACCTGAATGTGGTGACCTCAATGTCTTTCAAAACCGGGTCTTGAGACCCTGTCTGTACGGTTACGGTAAAGAACTTGTTTTCGTAGAAGTTCTGGGGAAATATCTTTTGGATCTCTTCCGGATTAGCAGAGGTGGCAATATCCCAGTCTTCGGGAGTCCGCTTGATAAGGATATCCCTCACGCACCCTCCCACGACAAAAGCCTGGAATCCCTTATCCTGGAGAGCTTCCAGCGCATTCTGCACTTCCTTGGGAAGTTTTCCCATGAACTCCATCGTATCTCATGAGATTGAATTTTTCAATCCAAAATGATATGGTGGCAGCGGTAATTCGCCCTCGTAGTGAAACGGATATCATCACAGACTTCGAATCTGTTGTTGGAGGTTCGAATCCTCCCGAGGGCACCAATCAAGAAAAGTCAAATCCTCGCCAGAGGATCCCAAAGCCAAAAGGAAAGAAGGGTTCAAGAGATAAAAGAAATACTTGCTAAGGCCAAACAGGAAATAGTGCTTCCCCTATCACATCAAACACTCTGCTTGATGGGCGCTGCTCTTTACTGGGCGGAAGGAAGTAAGGGCGGCTTACTACAAATTACCAATTCAGATCCTCATATGATTGTATTTATGGTGAACTGGGTAGAAAGAATATTTGGGACTCCTGCGAAAAGTTTAAGGGCTAGGCTCAATATATATCCTCAACAAAATGAGCATTCTATTAAAAAGTTCTGGTCTCGCCTTACAGGAATCCCTCTTGAAAATTTCGGAAAAAGTTATGTAAAACCTTTCAGCACTGGCTATAAGAAAAATAATCTCTATTATGGAACGATGAGATTAGAGGTTCCTAAAAGCGTGGATATGCGCCATCACATCTTTGGATGGGTTCGTGCCGTCATGGAAACCTTTGATTCAACAGTTCATCCCATACAACGAGAATGGATTTCCTTGAAAAAAGTTGCGCGTCCAGTTAATCTGAGGAAGCAATAAGCCCCTATAACTTAATGGTAAAGTAGTAGCCTCTTAAGCTATTAATCCAGGTTCGAATCCTGGTGGGGGCACTAGAATCTGATTCCTTAATCCAAGCAAGCAATTGAAGAAGCTTGATTTTCTGGCGCGCTTGAGCTATACTGCCGATATGCTTACTCAGAAAGACAAAGAAAAGCTCATTGCGGAGCACAAGACGCATGAAAAAGATACGGGATCCCCTGAGGTGCAGACGGGCCTTTTGAGCGAAGAAATCAAGCGCTTGGTGTCCCATCTGAAAAAGCATCCCAAGGACTTCCATTCAAAGAGGGGACTTTTGACCATGGTCGCAAAGCGCAGAAACTTGCTTGCCTATCTCAAAGAAGAAGACAGGAGACGCTACAACGCCCTCATGAAAAAACTTGGGCTGAAATCAACTGATTGATTTCAGCGGGCGATTGAGCGAAGCCTCCGTGCTGAGCGTAAAAAATCGCCCGGGTACAATAAAAATTATGACTCTAAAAAACAAAGAACAACGGGTGGCGGTATTTATCGACGTCCAGAACCTCTACCATTCGGCAAAGAATATTTATCAGGCAAGGGTGAACTTTGGAGAAATTCTCAAGGTTGCCGTGTCTTCAAGAAAACTCATCCGGGCCTTTGCCTATGTAGTCAGAACCAAAACAGGGGAAGAAAAGCCCTTTTTTGACGCGCTCACCAACCTTGGAATCGAGACTCGCGTAAAGGATCTCCAGGAATACTTCGGGGGATTGAAGAAGGCCGACTGGGACGTGGGCATTGCGGTAGACGCCATCAAAACTTCTGAAAGCGTTGACGTTTCGGTCATTGTTTCAGGAGACGGAGATTATGTTCCCCTGGTGGACTATCTTAAAAACCATGGAAAGCGGGTGGAGGCGATCGCGTTCGGGAAATCAACCTCCACCAGGCTCAGGGAGTGCGTGGATGAATTCATTGATCTGGGAGAAACCCCAGACAAATATCTTTTGAAACCGGCCCGGAGATGGCCTCTCCGCATCATAAAATAGCGTATGAAATTGTCCTTTGAAGGAACAGACGATATTGAGTTTCGTATAGAGCCGTATGCCGAGCGCGTAGCCGCCTCCGTATTCGTGCAGCAGGGCGACACCTTGGTCATGGTAAACATGGTGATGTCCAACCCCAGAACCAACACTATGGGGTTTTTCCCTTTGACCGTGGAATACGAGGAGAAATTCTATGCTGCGGGAAAAATCATGGGATCCCGATTCGTGCGGAGAGAAGGAAGACCCACTGACGAAGCACTCATCACAGCCCGACTGATTGACCGCGCCATACGCCCCTTGTTCCCTGCCCACTTCAACAGGGAGGTTCAGGTTATCGCCACCTGCCTCTCGTGGGACGGAGAGCATGACCCGGATATTCTTTGTCTTCTGGGAGCTTCTCTCGCGCTTTCTCTTTCTCCTGCTCCCTGGCAAGGCCCGTTGGCGGCAGTAAGAATCGGGAAAAAAGAACATCAGTTCCTTTTGAACCCAACCTACGGCCAGCGCAGAGAAAGCTCTATGGACTTTTTGATTGCGACCCTGGAAGAGAACGACCAGGTACTCCTGAACATGGTGGAAGCCGAAGCAGATGAAGCTCCGGAAGCAGACTTTGAAAAAGCATTCTCGTTCGCAAAACCCTTTTTGGAAAAAATAGTGGACCTCCAGAAAGAGATGGTGAAAACGAATGCTAAGGAAAAGATTGCGCTGGAAGACCCTGCGCAAGACCTCAACTTGGAACTCGAGGCAAAAGAGCTCATTGGGAAAAAACTTGAAGAAGCCCTTTTCCAGGGAGACAAAAAAGGCAGAATGGACGCGGTAAACGAACTCAAGGGAGAAATAGCGGCCATCATTGAAGCAAGGTATCCTGCGATGGGAAAAGAAACCTACGTCAAGGACTTCTTTGAAAGAGAAATCAATACGGCCATGAGAATCAGAGGTCTCGAGGAAGGAATAAGAGTGGATGACAGAACAACAGATGAGATGAGGCCTCTATCGGCTAAAGTGCAGCTTCTTCCGAGAACTCATGGATCAGCCCTGTTTGAGCGGGGCCAGACCAAAACCCTTTCCATACTCACCCTGGGAACTCCGGGCGACCACAAGTTAATGGAAGGCATGGAATTCATCGGAAAGAAGCGCTTCATGCACCACTACAACTTTCCCCCATACTCCACAGGAGAGGTAAAGCCAATGAGAGGCCCGGGAAGAAGGGAGATCGGACACGGAATGCTTGCTGAGAAAGCCCTGCTTCCGGTCATTCCCACTGTTGAGGAGTTCCCGTACACCATGCGCGTGGTCACGGAATGCCTGTCTTCCAACGGTTCCACCTCAATGGCTTCCGTATGCTCGGCAACGCTGGCGTTAATGGACGCAGGAGTCCCCATAAAGAGGCCGGTGGCCGGCATCTCCATAGGGCTGCTCACCGACGAGAAAAGTAAAAACTACAAGATACTGACCGATATCCAGGGCCCCGAAGACCACCACGGAGATATGGATTTCAAGGCGACAGGGACCAAACAAGGGATTACCGCGATTCAAATGGACGTGAAGCTGAAAGGCATCACCGAGCAAATGTTCAAAGACGCCTTGGCGGCGGCGAAAAAAGCAAGGTTCAAGATATTAGACGAAGTGATTCTTCCCTTGCTCCCAGAGCCCCGCACAGAGCTTTCCAAATGGGCTCCGCGCATTTACATACTGCAGATCAACAAGGAAAAGATCGGAGAGCTTATCGGCCCAGGAGGAAAGATGATCCGCCAGATCACGGAAGAATGCGAGGTGGAAATCGATGTGGAAGACGACGGAAAAGTGTTCGTCACCTCGCTCAAGGAAGAAGGCGCCAAGAAAGCGTTGGAATGGATCCAGAGCATGATGCGCGAACCCGTGATCGGGGAAACCTACCAGGGAAAAGTGGTGAGCACGTTGGCATTCGGGGCGTTCGTTGAGATCTTCCCCGGGCAAGAAGGATTGGTGCATATTTCAGAACTGGCTCCCCATCGGGTGGCCCGCACAGAAGACGTAGTGAAGATAGGAGACGTGATTCCCGTGAAAGTGCTGAAGATAGACGAACAGGGAAAAGTGAGCCTCTCTCTCAAACAAGCGAAAGTGTAGTATACTGGATTCATGGAAGAAACGGGAGAAAAGCTGGAGTTCCTCCACAGGGAGGAAGTCCGCACTATGGCAAAAGACATGGCTCGACTCCGCGAGGAGGAAGCCAAGAAAGAGCGCGAGCGGATTCTCGCGCTGCAAGTGGAAAAGAACACAGCCCCTGCGCCTGCTCCCCTCCCAGCTCCAGTCACGCCGAAATCACCTGAACCGGAGAAGATTGTTCTCATCCCTCCTCCGTATACCCCTCCTTCAAGAATAGAAAAAATCTTCATCCGGATGGCGATTGCGGGATTCGTTCTTTTCCTTGCGGCAAACGCGGTGGCGGCAGCATATTTCTTTTTCTGGAGAAAGAGTCCGCAGCCAATTCCTCCTCCGCAGCAAGAAGAACAGCATCCCGTTCCCGAAGCTCCTGCTCCTCCTGAACCTCTAGTGCCTCCCGCTTCCCTCATCAAGGAAGGCAACACGATTACATTGGAGTATGCGGACACTTCCCAGATACCGGAATTGCTTTCTCAATCCCTGCAACGAGTGCTGCCTCAGGGATTCACGAGAGTGCTTGCGCAAAGCCAGCAGGAATATACCTCGACAAAAACCATTCTTGAAGCGTTCTCCGTTGTTCCGCCACAAGAACTCGGTGATCTACTGGGTGACAATACAACCCCATTCGTATTGTTCTCCAACGGGAAAAATCACTTGGGATTTGTGATGGAGGTGAACGACCCGGAGCAGGGATTAGCTCTCATGAAATCCTGGGAGCCGACTCTCGAACGTGACACCGAAAACCTTTTTGGTATCATGGGAGAGAAGGGAACGGGGTATGTTTCTTTCTTCAGGGGCACTTCATACAAGCAAATCCCCATACGATTCCAGACGCTTTCCAATAAAGACTTTGGAATCGTGTACGCACTCTCTGGAAACCGCCTTGTGCTGGCTGAATCTTTGGAAAGCATGAAAGCCCTTATCGACAACATATCAGCCCAATAAATAATCTATGGACGAACAAACAAAAACCGACCTTGAGCTAACCCTGCGCACAAAGAAAGAGGAGCTGGAAAAACAGCTCTCGAGTTTTGCTTCCAAGGATCCCATGACAAAGGGAGACTGGGACAGCCTGTACCCCCGCACCCCTGAAGGAAACGAGGAAGAGGCGGCTAATGAAGTGGAAGAGTATTCCACCCGCCTTCCGTTGGAGCAGAGCTTGGAACAGAGTTTGCAGGACGTCAATGCGGCTTTAGAGAAATTTGAGAAGGGCACGTATGGAACGTGCGAGAAGTGCTCTCAAGAGATTCAAAAAGAGCGCCTTTCTGCGCTCCCTGAAGCGCGCACCTGCATGCACTGCGCATAGTGAGAATGCCTCAAATATTTTTCTTCTACCGAATTTGTTTTCAAGATGGAACTAAAGTAATTTGATACTGAACTCGCAATAATGGATTTTGGATTTATAGACGAAAGTGGTGTTCTTGACGAATCAGTAAGTAAACAGCCGTATTTTGGAGTCGGATTTTTGAGACTTGCTGATACCTCTCTTATAGGAGAAAGGTTAACCCAAAAGCATTATGATTACTTTTCTGTTCAAAGAGAGGGGAGAAAAAAGTTATTTCAAGAATTAAAGAATAACCCCAGAATGCTGGGTGAAAAAGAGCTGAGCATGCTTTTCCGTTCCACGCGCCATCACGAATATAAGTTTGGAGATATTAACTATGGAAATGTGGAAAAATACAAACAACTGGTAGATACAGCATTTGAATTTCCTCTCTACTTCTGCGCACTCGTAATTGACAAGACTGATCCCTTGTTCGACTCAACAATATATAAAAACTATTGGAATGCGTATATAAAATACACACAACTCCTCTGTAAATATAACTGCGCAAAAGAGGGTTCTTTGTGCGTGGTGGCTGATTATATGTCTAAACCAAAAAACTCTACGAGATTTTTTGAGGTAGAGCTTAACAGATTGCCTAATGTATTAAATACTCTACGAGCTCATTCAGAAACCTTTATGTTTATACAAGTCTGCGATCTTCTTCTGGGCTCGACGATCTTTCAATGGAAACAAAATAAAGGGGTGATAACTAATTCGAGAAACGCCAGGGCTAAAATAGATTTCGTTAGTCACTTACTCGACAAGCTTAGAATACCAAGCATTAAGAAAATTACGTATCCTCTGGCACAAAAAATTACCCTTAATGAACCGATATATTTCAGCGTTTGGCCGCTAAAACTTTCTGATACGAAAAGCGGGGATGTCCGGACACCGGACTCCCCGCCCTTCTAACTTTTATTATACCATTATACCCTATGTCAAGATACCCTCCTCTGGAATCGAGCTACTATCTCGCGAAAGGATTCGCCGCTCCTCTAACCTCAAAGTGCAAATGGCATCCTGTCTGACCGACGGTATAGCCGTTATTTCCCGTATATCCGATAATCTGCCCCTGGAGCGCTTTGGCTTCAGGCGTGACAAGAGTTCTTGAAAGATGCCCGTAATAGGTGACCACGCCGTTTGGATGCAATATGCGCACATAGTTGCCTCCGATAGAAGAATATCCGGTTTT
>CAYYUL010000025.1:7117-7988 GCA_964474915.1 uncultured Candidatus Saccharibacteria bacterium
GCAGCCGCATATACGGGAGATCCGCACGCTCCGGTACTCATATCAATCGCATTAAAGGAATGTAATCCCTGGGTAATGATATGGGGAGCTGGAACAGGCCAGATGAAGTATGAGTTTGCAAGAGGCACAAGGCGCCCCGAAGGCAAAGACTTGGGCTTTGTCCCTCCCGGGATGATAATGATGTCTCCGGCAAAGATCTTCCCGGACTCTAAAGCATTAAACTCCGCAATCTCTTTCGAGGATCCTTTGTACCATGTGGCGATCTCTGACAGCGTATCTCCAGAGCGCACCATGTGCAAGGCTCCCGATACCGGGAGAATAAGAATCTCCTGGCCTTCTTTCAACGCAGAGGATGCGGTCAGGTCATTCGCCCAAAGAACCGTATTCAAAGAAATCCCGAAGTGTTCTGCGACAGAGGCAGGAGTATCTCCCTGGACAACTTCGTATTCCACGATAGACGCCTCTCCGTCAGACTCCGGTTCTCCCATAATAACCCCCAGCACCTTGGAGCTGACGCTTACCGGCGGGGCAAAGGCCGACAATGCGTTCTTGCCCACGAACACAAGCCCCGGGTCTTCTGGCAATGGGGCTTGAAACGCTGAAACTTGTCCCAGGAACTGGCTGGGCGCCAGAGAGGCAACCGACATACTCACTTTCCCAAGCCCCAGAACCAACAAAAAAATACCGATAAGCGGTATGATGAGGAAAGGATGCGTCTGTGTATGCGAAATGTCTCCTTGGTCTGGATTCATATCACAGTATCTAGAATAGGCCACGCAGGACCCAAAGTCAAGTGTTCTCTCCACACTCCCTCATGACGATCAAGCTTTGCTTATTATGGAACTCTCCTCAAGAAAAACAGTAAAAGAAA
>CAYYUL010000026.1:0-7947 GCA_964474915.1 uncultured Candidatus Saccharibacteria bacterium
ACGCCCTAGGCGTCTAGTTGGCGACGTCACGGTAATCCCGCCTAATTTTGCGATCTTTGATCCACGCGACGGCACTCCAGAGATAAGCGCATATGCCAAAGAGCATTACTGCTCCATTAGACACGGCTTCTCCATAGCTTTCAGTCGCGAAACTCTTCACAGCCGTCCACCCGCACGAGAAAATCGCCAAACTCACACCCAGGGTGAGGAGGAGAGGGAAGAAAACTTCTTCTGCTACCCACCAGAACATACGAGACATCACTCTCTCGCTCATTTGAAACCTCCTTCCTTGATATACTGTATATTCATTATATCATGCTCAATAAAAAAGTCAAGTTTGTGTACCTAACAAGGTGCGCAGGAAACAGTTTGTGATGCTGGTAATGGTAGGGTTCTTCATTGTTGGCGAATGATGTCGCGTGTCGCTTGCGGGCCAAGATGGCACAACGCGTCCACAATAGACAAATGGCTCACGAAACCTTCTTTGAGTTGGGGATAGACGGGATGCTCAAAATCAAGAAACTCCACTTTAATTCCCTCTTGCTTGAATAACTCCACATCTAAATATGTTTTTGCGCCAACGGCGGAGAGGTATGTGTCGGCCCCAACATGCTTACATATATTCACTAAACGATTGGTTTTCCCGCCGGAAACCCCAAGTTGTTCTGATTGAAGAAAGTTTGTTTCCACGCCAATGTAAGCGGCAAGCGCCTTTATCAAGGCGATATTCAACTCGAAAAGTTTTTCAAATCTTTTTTCATATACCGCTTCCAGCACGCCCAGCACCTCTTTTGCATACGGTGTCCTTCGATACATTGTCGCAATTGTCTCAAGATGCGCCTGGTAAAAATGCGCATCTCGTATTTTTATATCCAAAACAAAAGTGGAAAGCGGGTGGTTTTCTACCGGCACGCGCAAGTATACAAAGGGGGCTCCCGCGTCGTTGATGTTCAGTATTTTATTGCGCTGCTGCCATGACTGCTTTTCAAACTGCACGTCGTCATAAAAAACAAAATTGTCGCACAGGTCTATTGCTTTGAAAATCCCAATCCACGGAAGATAGAGGGGCTGCATAACGAACAGGGTGCCTTTATTTTGGAGTTCCATTGATTTTATTTTCTCGCAAGAATAATATACTCTGCCTCTTCCATAAGGGTGCCCGCAGTATTGTAGACCTCACGAAGAGAAGAGCTCATGATGTTTTCCACGGAGAAATCCTGGAACAAATCCAGAATATCACGCAGATCCGCGTAGTGGGTAACCCCCACGAACCTTCCTGTCTGTACGTCTTGAAAGGTGTTGGGTTCAATCTCTTCTCCGCTCCGGCCAACACGGGGGTGATCCGTACTGTACATAAAGCTGAGGAATAATCCTCCGGGTTTCAGTACGCGCCGCACCTCTGCGATAGCTTCCGTAATGTCTGCTGACCGATTGGCATACAAACTCTCTCGGTCAAGAACAAAATCAAAACGCTCCGCCTCATAGGGAAGACAAAGAAAGTCCCCCACAACAAACTCTCCCTTCAATCTCTTTTCCTGGAAGCGCTCTCTGCAGATTTCAATGCCGGAAGAAGATCCGTCTATGCCAAAGACCGTAAATCCGTTCTCCGCCAGAAACATTGCGTTGTTTCCGGCCCCGCAGCCAAGGTCAAGCATTATAAGCTCGCTGCGCTTTTCTCTTGGAACCTGGAAAAACTTCTTTGCCACAATGCTCACCACCCGGTCATAGGGATAGCGGGGCGCTCCCTCATAGGGAAACCCCTCGCCCTTGGCCTTGCCGTAGTACTCGTCTTCCCAGCTTGCGTGAAAGCTTTTCTTCATATCAATCAAGAAAAAATGATCGAAGACGTATTGCGTTCTCCTCGTCCTCTTTCAGCGAGTGGAGATTTTTCCGGGGCGTCTCAAGCGTTACCTTTTTATTCTCGCTCTCTTGAAGGCACCTGGCAAGAAGAGTAAAGTCGTACGTTCCTTTTCCGATAGCCAGGTGCTTGTCCGTATAGTCCCCGTCTGAAATATGAAAGAGGGCGGGTTGCAAGCTAAGAAGCTCTTTCAGGTATTCCTCCGGGTTTCTCTGAAGGCTGCGCGCGGCGCACAGGGCATGGTTTAGGTCAAGGCAGAATCCGAACGTTCCTTTCATGAGCCGGTTAAGCTGTTCTACGCTGTAGCCTGCGAATTCTACTCTTTGCCCATAATCCCTTCCAAACTGCGGCATGTTCTCAATGGCAATGCGGGGATCCGACTCCTTCTTGAAAAACTCCGTGGCAACCTCCATTGCTCCAAATCCTGGATGGACCACCACATATTCTGTCTGCAGAACATCCGCCCAGCGGAGGGCTTGAGCGAGTGTTTCCCTGCTCCGTTGTTCTTTTGAAGGATCCGCGGGATTCGCGCCCCACGTATCGTGCGCGGCATGCAGCATATACGGAATCTTATGCTCTTGGAAAGGCGCGGGATCCGTGTCCGGCACCACCATAAGCTCCACGTACTGAAAGATGTCCTTTTCTATCAAGGAGGCGGCATCCTCGAGCACGTCCTTATTCGTTGACCAAAGCTTCAGTCCAAGTTCCATATGCTTACGAGAAAATAAGTTGCCTGCCAACCTTGATAATACGGGAAATGTCGTTCTCTCTCAAAGAAGGATGCACGGGAAGGGAAAGCGTAGTGCGAAGGGAAAACTCCGTAATTGGAAAACGCCTTGCCGGAAATCCCAACCGCCGATGCAAGGGTTCTAAAGAATGACCGGCGACGCGTGTTTCCACCCCTGCCTTCTTAAACCGCCGCCTGAAGAGTTCCGGGTTTTCGATTTTCAAAAGGAAACGATAAAAGTTCGGCTTGCGTCCTCGCAGACGAAGAGGCCAGCAGCGTTCTGCAGAAAACGCCTTGGTGTAGCGCTCTGCAGTCTGTTTTCTTCTGGCAAGGAATCCGGGAAGCTTGCGGAGCTGCGCCCTTCCCACGCTAGCCTGAAGGTCCGACATCTGAAAGTTAAAGCGTTGCCGGTAGGGACCATGCTCCTCATACTCTCGAAAACTTCGCGCCCGATTCACAAGCGCTTTTTTTCGGGAACACACCATGCCCCCGCAAGAGCTCGTGAGCATCTTGATTGCTCCGAAAGAAAATACGGCAATATCGCCGAATACTCCCACCTGCTTTCCTGCGTACATAGCTCCAATTGCCTGCGCGCAGTCTTCAATTACCGGAACACCCAACCGCAGGATTGCTTTCATGTCGGCGGGCATGCCGTTCGTGTGCGTCACAATAATGGCCTTGGTCTTTGGCCCGATGCTGCGCTTTGTTTGGGCAAAAGAAAGGTTAAGATCCTGCTCATTCACGTCCACGAGCATGGGTTTCGCCTGCGCTAAAAACACGGCATCTAAAAGAGCCGAGCAGGCGTAGGAGGGCACAATCACTTCGTCTCCCTTGCCGACTCCCAACGCATAGAGCGCAACATACAGCGCCGCACTTCCTGAAGAAAGGGCAACCGCGGATCCTCGAGGAATCTCCAAAAACCTGCAGAGCTCGTCTTCAAACTGTTCCACCTCCTTGCCCTCTGCAATCCAGCGGGAACGAAGCACGCGCACGGCAGCCGCCTCTTCTTCTTTGCCAAGGGTTGGAATATTATGAGGAATCATGCTCTATAGTTTTTTTGTTGAACTCCCGCGTTTATCTCAAGAATCTCTGGCCGGGAATCGCAAAGGGTTATGATATCTTGCAGGGAAAATGGGCTGGAAGAGTCGTACAGCTCGTCGTAGATTGCACGAATAAACTCCATGTCTTCCTTTGTATCCACGGTCAGACGGATATCCGGACGCCTCAGCTCCTCTGGAGCTACCACCCTGTGTACGGAAAACAGGTCTGGATGTTCATAGATATAGGGAGTGACGTGTTCCCGCTCGTAGGGTTGCCGCGCCTCAAGATGCGCCTTCTCCAGCGCCCGAAAGGAGAAGGCCTCCGCATCCACGCCCCTTGGAAAGCTATGCTCCACGTCAAGCTCAATGTAGTCGGCTTTGAGACTGCGAAAACGCTCAAGGAGCATATCTACAAGCACAGGATCAATACAGGGACAATCGGAGGTAATCCGTACAATGATGTCTGCCCCAGAAGCCTTGGCTGCCCCATAGTATCTGGCAAGGACATCGTGCTCTGGCCCACGATAACACGGAACGCCCTCCTGCCCGCAAAACAACTCCAGTTCATCGTTTTCTTTGCTGTCTGGAATGGCAAGCATCGCCCCGTCAAGCTTCTTGATGAAACGCAGGCGGTTCATCATGTGCCAGAGCATGGGTCTGCCGGAAATCTCCTCAAATATCTTCCTCGGCAGACGGGTGGAGCCTACGCGGGCCTGCATGATTGCATGTGTCTTCATACGAGGACTGCCTTGAGCGCGTCAACAACATATTTTTGTTCTCTGTCCGTCATCTTAGGAAAAAGGGGGAGCGTCAGGGCGCGCTCATAGTATTGCTCCGCTTTTGGAAAATCGCCTTCCCGGTAGCCGAATTTCTTTTTGTAAAAAGGGTGGAGGTGCAGAGGCATGTAATGAACCTGTACGCCGATGCCCCGGCGTTTAAGCGCGTCAAAAACCTTTCTGCGTTTTGCCGACCCTCCTACAATCTGCACGGGATAGATGTGCCAGGCAGACTGCGCGCCTTTCCCTTCTGATGGAAGAATAAGCCCATCAATACCCTTCAGAAGCTTGCTGTACCGCCTGGCAAGTTCCCTTCTCCGCCTGATAAACCTGTTGAGTTTTTTCAACTGGCTCAACCCCAAAATGCATTGAATGTCCGTAATTCGGTAGTTCAGCCCGGGTTCTGTAATCTCGTAGTACCACGCCCCCTTCTTTGGTATGCGTTCAATACCGTGGTTACGGAACCTACGAGATGCCTCTGCGAACTTTCTATTGTTCGTCACAACCATGCCGCCTTCCCCTGTGGTAATCGCCTTGACGGGATGAAAACTGAACTCCGTGACGTCTGCAATCACTCCAATCTTCTTACCCTGATACACGGCTCCCAACGCGTGCGCCGCATCTTCCAAAAGAAGAATCTTGTGCTTTTTCGCGATGCGCAAAAGTTTCGTGTACTCGCAGGGGCGCCCCGCAAAATCCACAGCCATAATGGCCCTTGTCTTTTTCGTGATACGCTTCTCAACTTCTCCTGGATCGATATTGAGAGTATCTTCCTGGATGTCCGCGAATACGGGCTTGGCTCCGCAGAACACCGCCATATTCGCGGTTGCGGCGAATGTAAGCGGGCTCATAATAACCTCGTCTCTAAGGCCTATGCCAACTGCCCGATACGCGGCATGCAGGGCGGCGGTTCCTGAAGAAAACGCCACCGCATACCTTACTCCGCAATACTGAGCTATTACCTGCTCGAATTGTTCAACCGCTGGCCCTTGGGTAATCCAGTCGCCCTTAAGAACGGCTGCAACGGAAACGATGTCACTCTTGTCTATCCACTGATGGCCATACGGAATGAGCGTCTTCATACTCCCATTCCAACAAGCATCTTTTTCATTTCTTCTTTGGTGATGGTACGCTCATTCCGGTCGCTCCGATATGAAAAATCGGCAGGGACGGGCTTCCCCTCCCCCCAGTGTTCTTCCTTCCAGAAGGAAAACTCGGGAGTAATCACGTACATTCCATCAAGCTCTCTCGTGCGCCTCGCCTCTTCTTCGGTAATGAGCGTCTCGTGAAGCTTTTCTCCGGGTCTGATCCCGACAATTTTTATCCTGGCTTCCGGCGCAACCGCAAGAGCCAGGTCAAAAAGCCTCATGCTCTTGACCTTGGGCACGAACACTTCGCCCCCGCGCATGCGCTCGATGCATGTGATGACGAAACGAATGCCCTCTTCAAGCGAGATCCAGAACCTGGTCATATTCTTATCGGTTACGGTTACTTCTCCCGTCTTGCGCTGTTCCATGAACAGAGGAATGACGGATCCTGAAGAAGCGATCACGTTGCCGTATCGTGCCGAACTCAAACGCGCATTCTTATGGCCGCCGTATACGTTTCCTTGAACAAAGAGTTTTTCTGCAACCATTTTTGTGGCTCCATAGAGATTTACGGGCTGTACTGATTTATCGGTGCCGATATTCATTATGAAAGGCACACCCTGATCAATAGCAGCATCAATAACGTTTATCGCTCCTTCAATGTTGGTGCGCACCGCCTCAATCGGGTTATATTCGCACACGGGAATATGCTTTAAGGCGGCGGCGTGCACGAGCACGTCAACATCTGCCATGGCGCGCTTTAAACGACTCTTGTCTCGCACGTCTCCAAGAAAGAAACGGATGTGGCTGTCTCGAAACTTACGCTCCATTTCCACAATCTGCAGCTCATTGTTATCAAAAATACGCACGACTGCAGGGTTATATTCTTTCAGAATAATCTCTGTAAACTTCTGCCCAAAAGAGCCCGCCCCTCCCGTTACTAAAATTGTCTTGCCGTCAAAAAAGCCCATATTTTGAACGTTAGTGAGAAATATATGGTTCTGAGCGAAGCGAATGGTTCATATGTGTTTTGAGCGCGTCAACAAACGCTTCAGCTTCCCGCGCTTCTACGGGTTCCTGCCTCCCTTCTTTCACGTCTTTCTGCAAGAGAAAAAACTCTATGGTCCGCCGCGCTTCTCCGGGCATTCGGGGTATGAAGTGAAAATGCAGGTGCGGGACGACCTCCGTAAAGCAACATAGATATATTTGTTCCGCTCCCAGCGTTTCCTTCAGAACCTTGGGCAAGGTATTCAGAATCTCTCCAAGTTCCTGCGCTTCCTCCTTATTCAATCCCACAAGCCCCTCCGTATGCCTGTTTGTCCGCAGAATAAGCCAGCCCTTCACGGGAACGGGCTCTGGAATATGCTCTAGAAACCAAAACTTGTAGTCTTTAACTCTGCCTCCCGGTGAGGCGCCGGGATTTTTGTATTTTTCGCATGCTGGACAAGGAATATTCATACGCAAGGAAAGATGGAGTTAGAACCCTTCGTAATCCGAAGGGTTCTGTACATTATGCTTCATATACTCTTCTGCCAGCCAGAAGTCAAAGGATGTATCAATATCAACAGAAAACTCGGCGTCGTTCTCAATAATCCAGACTTTCTCTCCCATTCTTTTGCCCTTCCGTATCCAGTCGGCGCGGGTTGCGCATACCAAGGGCGTGTCCTCCCTCCACAACGGTTCCTTGGTCTGGCGGGAACTATACTGAGGAACGTCAGACGCCAGCCTCGTCCATTGGCCGTTTTTGAGGCGCCAGTAGTTTTTGTGGGTAGGGGTTCCGGCAAACGCAGAATCAAGTTCTTCATGATCAAGCAGATACCGAACCGCCTGTTCAGTTATGCCTTTTTTCCTGGGAACGAACGTTGCTGTCAAAAATACCACGATGTCTGCACGATACCCTTCATGTTCATCCAGCCATTGAATCGCGTGCTGCAATACGGGCTCTGTGGCGGTACGGTCTTCAGCCAGCTCCTTGGGCCTCATAAAGGGAACCTCGGCCCCCCATTCTTTGGCGGCCTCTGCAATTTCCCCGTCGTCTGTTGAAACAATAACCCGGTCTATCAAGGGGCAGTTTTTGGCGGCGATTATGGGATAGGCGATCAGGGGCTTTCCCGCCAAAAGTTTGACGTTTTTCCTGGGGACGCCCTTGGAACCTCCCCTGGCTATAATAACTGCGACCGTTTTTTGTTTATTGTTCCTTGTATTGCTGTTCATTTTTTTCCATTATTTCCACCACTTCTTCCGCCCTTTTTTCATTACCGTATTGATGAATTCCGTGGTGATGAAAAACCGGAGCCTTGGGAGTGTACACAACTTTATAGCCGCGGCTCAATACCATTTCTCTGCCCCAAAGAACGTTTTCCGTACGAAGGGTATCCTCGTCAAATGGAACTTCCTCCCAGGCAGACCTCCTGATGATGCTGTTGGCATTCTCGAAGTGGAAAAAGCAGTCTTTGGT
>CAYYUL010000027.1:0-5239 GCA_964474915.1 uncultured Candidatus Saccharibacteria bacterium
TTTTAGGAAGAAGCTTGGAAGCGTCAAGGATTTCAATTCCTGCCAACTCCTTTCCTGAAAAATCAACAATAAGACTCCTTCCCACCTCTTCGGTGCGAGTAATTTTCTTTTTCTCAGACAGATAAATATACATTGCATCTGCGATGGGGTCGTATGTAATCTTCATAGTACAAATAGTACCAATCTTTTCATTTCTTTGCAAGCCAGTGCGCCGTGATAACGATGATACTCCCTTGTTCTTTTACTCCGATTACTCTCAAGAAGTTCTTCCCGAAGTTCTTCAGATATATATCCTTTCCTTCTCGTGCTGATAAAATATCTTCGGGATTCTCCACGCACTTCTCCACAAGAGATTGAGAGATGTTGCGAATATTCATCATCTCTCTCGCATGTTTGGTATAAATAATCTGCATAGATAAATACAATATCTTCCATATTCATATTCCCATCTCCCCTCCAAAAGTCAACAAAAGCCTCGTGAAGACTACGATGCTTTTTCTTTTAGTTGCTCACCCTGGGTGAGCAACCAGGGTTATTCGGCTTTTTCCGTGGCCTTCTTCACGAGCTCCTCTGCTTCTTGCCGAGATTTGAATTCCTTTACCTTTACCCATTTGTTGGGTTCCAAAAGCTTGTAGGTTTCAAAGAAGTTCTTGATTTCAGCTTTCTGGTGCTCCGTGAGATCTGCCACGTCTTTCATGTGGCTCATTCGAGGATCTACCTTAGCTATGGGAACCGCAATCACTTTATGATCCACGCCAGCCTCGTCTTCCATCTCAAGATAGCCGATCACTTCGGCCTGAACCACGCATCCTGGAAACGTGGGGTTTGAAACAAGGAGCACGGCGTCTAAAGGATCTCCATCCTCTCCTTGTGTGCCTTGAATAAATCCGTAGTCAAAAGGAAACGACTCTGAACCGTAGAGCGATCGGTCCAGCATAATTTCTCCTGTGCCTTCGTCTCTCTCGTATTTATTTTTTGAACCCTTGGGAATCTCAATAAAAAGTCTTACTTTCATGTGTGTTGCGCGGCTAACTCCACGTGCTTGAGAAGCGTAGCCGCGTATCCCCATTCATTATCGTACCAGGAGAGCATTTTGACAAGATCTCCGTCAACCACCTTCGTGAAATTAAGGTCCACGATTGCCCCACACGGCTGCCTTACAATGTCTCTGGAAACGATAGGGTCTTGGGTTACAGCCAGAATGCCTTTCCATCGCGCTTCCTGGGAAGCTTTCTTCAAAATATCGTTGATCTCTTCTGCGCTCGTCTTTCGCTTTGCAAGGAATGTGATGTCTGCAATAGAACCCGCAACTACGGGCACTCTCAATGCAACTCCGTCAAACTTATCCTTTAATTCGGGTATGGCTCTGGTCACAGAAAGAGCCGCTCCGGTCGTTGAAGGAGTGATGTTTTCAGCGGCTGCCCGCCCTCGCCTCATGTCTTTTCCTTGAACCGGCCCGTCCACGAGATTCTGGGTAGCAGTATATCCATGTATCGTATTTAATACTGCTTTTACGATGCCGGGATTCTCTCTCAACACTTCTATCACGGGACTTGCCGCATTCGTCGTACAAGAACCGTTGGAAGAAATGTCGCATACTGCGAGCTCTTTCTCGTTCACCCCGACCAAGACAGTTTTCTCCTTTGCTGAATCTTCGTCTTTCGCAGGAGCCGACAGCACCACCCTTTTTGCCCCGGCCTTTAAATGGACGCGGGATGCTTCAAACGATTCAAACTGGCCTGTGGCCTCCACCACGACGTCAATCTGCAGTTTCTTCCAAGGAAGCTTGGCGGGGTCCTTTTCCTGGAACACCGCTATGGATTTCCCGTCTATAAGAAGACTATCCCCCTTGCTCTGCACCTTCTTTTCAGAGGTTCCATACACGGAATCATACTGAAGAAGGTACGCAAGATTATCCAAATCCCCCAGATCGTTCACGGCAACGACCTCAATGTCCGAAGAATTGAGAGCTTGCCGGAGAAATAATCTTCCTATTCTCCCAAATCCGTTGATTGCGATTCGCTTCATACATCAAGTATACCCGACTCAGCGCAAGAAAGGAAGCGTGAATGCTTCTTTTACCCAATGAATACCGTAGTATCCTCCGAAGGAGAGCGCCATATTCATCACAAGTTTTCCCAGAAACGCAAAGAGCCAGAACTTGAATATATTGTATTTGAAAAGGCCTGCCGCAACGCCTGCCACGTCATCAGGAAGAGGAGTGGCGGCCAACAGGAAAATGAAAAAACCTCCTCTTCCTTTCTGGAACCATCGTTTTCCTTTCTCTAAGAGAGAAAAATGCTTTCCGTTGATGAGTTTCTCTGCCCCGAATCCCAATGCGTATCCGACTCCTTCCCCGAGAGCCGCTCCCAAAGAAGCGACAAGCGCCACAAGAAAAGGATTCAGAATGCCTCCCAGAATGAACACCGGAAGGACGGCTGGCAAAGGGAAAAACACCGTTGCGTTGCCGATAAGGCTGAGGAGAAAGAGGCCTGCGTATCCTTCGGCCTGCATACGTTATACAATCACCTGCTTGATAGCGTCAATGAGATCTAATGCAGAAACAGATTCCTTGATCTTTGCGGCGGCAACCTCCCCTGCTTTTCCGTTGATATACGCTCCGGCAGCTGCAGCCTTCAAAGGAGAAACGTTTCTCGCCATCAAAGCTCCCGCAATACCGGCTAACGTATCCCCCATGCCCCCTTTGCTCATGAAAGGACTTCCCGCTTCGTTCAAATACACTTCTTGGCCGTCTGAAATGATGTCTGTTTTCACCTTGAGCAATATGGTGGTCTTCAGGCGTTTTGCCTCTTCCTGCACCAGAGCAATGCGCTTGTCTTCAGAAAGCTGCCTCACTTCCTTGCCTGTGAGCAAGGTGAATTCAAAGGTGTTGGGAGTTACCAAAAATGGCTTTCCAGCAAGGACTTGCGGATTCTTGGCTGCCGCATGAATGGCGTCAGCATCAATGACAACAGGAACATCGACCTGGGAAAGGAAATCCAGAATGACCTGCAACGTTTCTTGGCTGCGTCCCGCTCCCCCGCCGATCACGACAGCCGTCTTTCCATGAGACACTTCTTTCCCGGAAGAAACCATCTGCAAAAGCGTTGCAAGATCCTGCTGCTGTAAAGAGGAGCTGGGAAGCGGATATGCGGCCATTATAGGAGAAAATGAAGCGATGATATCGGCCGCTCTTTTCGGAGCTATTACTCTGACCATATCCACTCCTGCCTGAAATCCGGCAAGCGAAGAAAGCGCAGGCGCTCCCGAGTAAAATTCGGATCCTCCGATCACAAACAGAAGGCCGTAATCATACTTCTTCACTTCCGAAGGCCTCTGCGTATAGATTTCTTTTAATAATGAGGATGAAACTTTCGTCATAGTATTGTTTATTGAGTAAATTTAAAAGTAGAAAGGATTTGGTTTAAAATCGGCTCATAATTTTCTCCTCCCTGCACAAAATCAAACATAAATATGTACCTATCCTGTCCAAATTTAAAAGTTTCTGAATTAATAATGATATGACCGTCAATGTTAGACATACCTTCCCTCTTGGGCGGAATTTCTCGTCTGTTAATTATTTTGAGTTTTCCTTCTTCCGTTGAGGCTAATTTATATACTATATCTGACGGTAATAAACCAAAACCCATTGGATTTATCCATAGTATAAATTTTGGAATTTCCGGCAACGAGTTATTGGATATCTCCAAATTTTCACTGAAGACTGCTTCCTTAGGTTTTTGAGGTAATTTATCTTGTGCAACCCAATTCTTTGGATACTTCGCCTCAAATCCATACTTTTCATTCTTATAAGTCTTCCAATTAGCAGTTTCATCTACAATAGAAGATTTCCTTATTTGCTGCTGCTTAACATAGTACACGCCGACAGCACCAACAAGAATCACCGCAAAAACGAGAGCTATGACAATAGAAGCTATGCCTTTTTGAGAATAGTAGTTCATACGCTTTATTATACTAAAGACTTGCAAAAAGTATAGCTTACTGTCTAATTTCTCTTGCGAGTCCTAATTTTCCCCTCCTCAACTATGGTAAGAGCAAAACGGCTGGATTTTTTATCAAGAATCTTGGAATCCATAAGCATTTTGAGGGCTGAGTTCACGGATTCGACTGTTTGATTTCGCAGACGCAAAATTACTACCCCAAGATTCTTTGGACCTCCAAAATAATACATCTCGCCAAAATCAAGATCAAGGCTGACAAGAATACGACCTGTTGCGGCGGCTTGTTCCGCTATCCTCTCATCGCTTGCGCCGCCTAAATGAAATTGAGCTGCGGTTCTTGCGTCGCAGCCCAATCCATTCAAGAATTCTGCTGTTTCATAAGAAAGATTCTCGTCGAGAAGGAACTTTGGCATACGCCTATTGCATAACAACCCGGGGAATTGCAAATTCTTCTTCTCGCCTGGTGAGCGCTTGAGCGTATTCTAATGAAGCTTTTATGTCTTGATTTTTTAACTGGGGATACGCCTGGATAATCCGTTCATGCGTATATCCGTTAGCAAGAAGATTTAAAACCAAATACACTGGTATTCTCGTACCTTTAATAACAGGTTTCCCTGCCAACATCTTTGGGTGAGTAGTAATCCGTTGCATCATATGTCTTTTATTATATCTCCCCCATTCTTTCCGTCAAAAAGCTTGAACTTTTATTATATGATTAGATGAGTTTTTGTTCTTTGAGAAACTCCCGTATCTCTTTTCCGAATACCGGATGCTTGAGAGAAAGGAACACGTTGGATCTCAGCCAGCGCATCTTGTCTCCGCACTCCATCCAATCCCCCTCAATCTCATACCCATAGAGCAGTTTACCATCCTGGAGCATCTTCGCCAACGCATCAGCCAGAATAATCTCTCCGCGTTTCGTTGGCTTGGTTTTTTTCAAGTAATCAAAGACTTCGGGAGTTAAGATATAGCGGCCCACCACCACAAGGTCTGAAGGAGCGGATCCTGGGGAAGGTTTTTCCACGATCTTTTTTATCTTGAAAAATCTCCTTGCGATTTTCTCGATATCCACCACTCCATAGAACGAAAGTTTCTCTTGGGGAACCCGGCACAGCGAAATGACGGGCTTTAACGCGGTGCGGAATATCTGCGTCAATTGCTTGGTGCAAGGGGTCTGGGAGATGATGACGTCGTCTGGGAACATCACGACACAAGCATCATCTGCGATATATTTCTTTGCCTGCAGTACGGCGTGCCCGTCGCCCAGGGGCTTGTCT
>CAYYUL010000027.1:5249-7496 GCA_964474915.1 uncultured Candidatus Saccharibacteria bacterium
GCTGATCGGATCAATGACGCCGTACTTGTAGATGTCTTTTTTGTCGACTTGATGAACGGCAATGACCGGATCGCGGTATTTTTCATGGACACTGATGAGCTGGTCGATCACCGGAGTTTCGCTTTCGATGACATCGTCGCCAAAGAGGACGGCCACCGGCTCGTGCCCTTCGATGAAGGGCAGGGCCGTGAGGACGGCGTGCCCGTCGCCCAGGGGCTTGTCTGAAACATAGGAAAAGGCAAGGCCATCCAAAAGCTTTTCTATCCTTGCAAGCTCTTCCAAGAGATTTGTTTGCTTGCGCTCTTCCAGGAGCTTCTCTAATTTTGGAGACTTTCTGAAATACTCTGAAACAGACTTCTTGTTTGAATTCACCACGAACACGATTTCCCGTATGCCGGATTCTTTCGCTTCTTCCACCGCGTACTGGAGCAAGGGTTTGTCAACCAAAGGAAGAAGTTCCTTGGGAACCACTTTGGATACGGGAAGGAATCTTGTTGCCAGCCCCGCAATGGGAATAACTGCTTTGGTGATGTCCATGAGTTCTTATTGGTCTTGGCGGGATTTCATTCTCAAAAATGCGGGGGCATCCCACTTGCGCTCCTGCTCCTCCAACTCCTGGACTTCTTTGTCTGCCGCATTCTTCACGTCAAGAGCATTCCTCCTCACGAGCTGCGCCTCTTTCAAAGGTTCGGGCTTCTGCTGAATCTTTCTGACCCGCACAAGGACTTTTTTCTGCCTCGGCTTTGCCATGCGTTCCTTTTTCTCTTCTCTTCTCTTTGGAAAATATGCGGGGGAGCGGTTTTCTTTGCATCCCACCGCCAATACCGTGATGCGGATCTTTTCTTTCAGATCGGGACGCATAGAAACTCCGAAGATGATCTTTGCCTTGGGAGCCAAGTCTGCGATGCCAGAGCTTATCTCCGCCACCTCCTGCATCTTCAACCCCCTGTCTGAAGCGATGTTGAAAAGAATGCGTTCCGCTCCGCGGATATCATACTCGGAAAGCGGGCTGGAAAGCACACGAGAAAGCGCCTGGGAAGCCCTTCCGGTTCCAGATCCCATCACGCTATGGAGATAGGAAAGCTTTCCTTTTCCTTCCAGCATGGTCTTTACGTCCGCGAAATCAATATTGATAATGCCGGGGCTGTACATGGTTTCAATCAACCCTCCTATGGCCTCTGCTAAACGCTTATTCAGCGCAGAAAGAGCTTCCTGCAGCGGGGTTTCCTTGTCTACGACCTGGAAGATCTTCTCATTGGGAATTAAGATATAGGCGTTCACCAAAGGATGCAGTTTCTCGAGCGCCTGTGAAGAAAGAAGATTGCGCTTTCCCCCTTCAAATCCGAAAGGAGCAGTGAATATGCCTATGGTCAAAGCATGCGCCTCCCGAGCTACTTGGCAGAACACGGGAGCAGCTCCCGATCCCGTTCCCCCTCCCAGGGAAGCGACGATGATGCATACATCCTGGCCCTGCAGGAGTTTCTTGATCTTCTCCTTTTCTTCCCTTGCCGCCCTTTCTCCCACTTCCGCATCCATGCCACATCCCAGTCCCTTGGTCGCGAGCAATCCGAAGTTCATCTTCTTCACCCGGGACGGAAGCTGTTTTAACGCCTGCGCGTCGGTGTTGGCCGCGACAAAATCGATGCGTGAAACCCTGGGAGCGATTTCAGCTACAATATTCCCTCCCCCTCCTCCAATACCCACGACCCGCACTTTTGTACGGGGATTCAGGGAAACAAAATTCTCTTTCTTTACAGAAAGGGGTTTTGCATGAGAAGTCTTTTTCCGAGGTTTCTTCTTCATAGTGCGTAGCTCTATATCGCTCTGTGTTATGATCTCTAATGGCTTTACTCTAGAATGGAGTTTGCGATGGGTCAAGCATTACCGCATCCTACCAAGTTGCGCTCTAAAAGAGAAGGGGGTACGATACCAAGTATGATTCTTTCTTTGCTGATTGCTTCCAGCATAGCTCTGGCACAGGATCCCGGACTCAATGCAGGGTTCGTCGCAGGAATCTGGTATTCGAAACTTCCTTTCTTTGCGGGAGAGACCGTAAGGATCTACGGGGCGATCCAGAACCGTTCGGGCTTTGACATCACGGGGAAAGCCCGCTTTTTTGACAAGGAAAAACCCGTTGGAGAGAATTCTTTTGCAACGCTCGACGGAAGGCTTATTGAAGTATGGACAGATTGGAAGGCAGTCCAGGGTGAACATTCCTTCTCCGTGGAAATCGTAGAAGCAATGAAG
>CAYYUL010000028.1:0-7351 GCA_964474915.1 uncultured Candidatus Saccharibacteria bacterium
ATTGATGAAATCCTTGATGACGCGGCGAATGTGGGGGCAGTTTCCTTGCCATCCAAGCGTAGGGTGCCGGGAATAACATCAGTAATAAAGTTTTGGGCTGCTGTTACGATGTGCCATGCGTAGCTACTCAAATTGTCTGCGTTTGCGGTCACGTTCGCAAATATCATATCTCCCACCGCAAGGTTAATGCCGCCTCCCGCGCTTCCCACTACCTGGTTAGACTCATTAATTGCAGATGAATCGGTGGGAGTGATACTGCTAAAGCTTGACCCTGAAGCAAATGTGGGAGCAGACAAAGCGCCGTCCAAACGGAAGACAGAGTTGGTTGGCCGCTCCCCTGTGGTCACCATGTGCCAGCTGTAGCGCGTGTCAGTGGGATTTGCCGTCACATTCGCAACCATAAGTTCTCCCGTAGTAACGCTTGTTGAGGTCGTAACCAATCCTGTAAGAGTAGGCGTGCGGAACTTTACAATGTCCTGGTTTCCGAACAAAGCGAAATCATTTATCCTAAACGTGCCTGCTGTTTTTATGTCATTGGTCACCACCCCTACTTCCATAGGAAAGTCTCCGTGCTGAAAATATACAATGTCCCCATTCGTGGGGGATGTATAGCCTCCGGCAACCGCTTGCGCGGTGATAGCTCCCGAGCTTGGAATTTGAAAGAGTCCGCTGGTGGTAGTATAGGGCTTGGACCATCTGGAGGATACCGAGGTGTATTGAGGGGGAGCTGAAGGAGTAATGTCAAACCCGTTCGGGAGCGTCCGGATGCTAAAGGGTACCGCACTGCTGTCTGATGTTTTAACGAACGTTATATTAGAAGGAGTGGCGGTGGAAGGATCGATATTTTCGTTAAAATTGACTGTGACAAAAGAGCTGATAGGAATATTGGTAGACGTGGTTGCGGGAAACGTGCTGGAAATCGTGGGGGCAACGGTATCTACGGTAATTGCAGATGTAGAAACCGCGGTGATCGTGGGCGAGTTCAAGCTTGTGGCAATGCCGGTTGCTGGCAAGGTAAGCACGAACCCATGGCCGTTGACAGCCGCAGATGACGTGCGGAATACGATGTAGTACGTCCCAGCAGCCCCCGCGCTTTGAAGAGTAAGGGTAGTAGAACCAGAAGACCACGCAGATTCGGTAGACATCAACACTACGGCGTCCGTTGCGTCAAAGGATCCCGCAGTACTCCCGGCATCGTTATAGAGAGCGACTCCGGAAACTGCTTCGTCTGCCGCATTCAGAGCCGCCAAATCCGTAGCAGGGTTGAACGAGGTTGCTCCGGAATCTGCTGCCGCAACCGTAATAGCTGCAAGCGTCTCACCCGCGCTTACCGCAATCGCCACCTTGATAGCCGCAATGGCAGAACTGGAAGCCTTGACGGTCGTAGGCCCGGTAAGAAGGTTCGTTACTGTGGGCGTGACTGCGGCTTGAGCTTTTTCTGGAAGAAACCCGATTCCTGAAGACAAAAAAACGACCGCTAAAACCGTAAGAGAAACGAAAAACTTGGAAATAACCCTTAAGAAACGTTGAGAAAATTTGTGAACGTACATGTAATGTATTATGGATTAAAAAATTAGAGAATAGTAAAAATTACTCTTTGAAATCTGCGCACATTATATCATTGTCTGCCTCCTGAAAAACCTTGTCAATACCCAATAAGCTGATTGAGCTTTGCTCTTGTAGAAGACCCCGCAAATCCCGTACCCCGCGAAAGTCCCAAGGGAAGTAATATTTCATACGCGTATTTTTCCTGAAATCGTATAACGGCCCTCTGAGTAAGAATGCCGAAATTCCCGGTCACCAGCCCTTCGGGATATACGCCTTCTTTCTTTAGTGTCTCCTGCAAACACCTCACCTGAGGTCCTGTATATCCTACGGAAAGGTTTTCTGAAAATGCGCGGCATGCAAATTCTGAGGGATTGAGCTGAGCCTGCAGTCTTGCCACTTCCGCCTGAAGCTGGGCGATCTGAGAAAGAAGCTGGGTGATAATCTCCTGGGTATCCTTGGGAGCGTTTTCTTTTGTGGTCACCTTGAGGGAATAGGAAAACGTGGGGTCAATTCCGTTGAACCCGGATGTCTTGGTCTGCAAGGAAGGCAGGATGATGAGCGCCGTATTCTCCGTTCCAAAGTTCGGTACGGTCAGTTGTCCTACCTGATTTGTTCCTAAAGAGAGCTCATTCAAAGAAAATGTCCTATCTCCTTTCTGAATAAGATACGGGACTTTGAAATTCAGCCCTTTCAGGCTGGAAAATTGAAGTGTGAGCGTCCCCTGTCCTCCGATAAACCTATACCAATTGCCAGACCAATTCTTCGTCGTATTGCTCATTGAAAGCGTGCTTTCTGTAGCCAAAGGAAGAAAGTTCGTGGTCGGATAGAGCCTGAATCCCTCGAGGGATTTGGTAAGGTAGCAGTATTCCTTTGCATAGGAGCAGTCGTTGAGGACAAGAGCGAGGGTCCAGTCGGAAAATATTGTTCCAAAACTCTTCTGGAATCCGTTCTTCAAGAGCCCCTCCTGCAAAGAGCTGATTCCCACTTTTTCCGAATGCAGGGAATCAATAAGGACTCCCATGCCGTATTGGTCCACAAGGTAGTGCGCAAATATGTCCGCTACCCCGTAATCTGATTTCTGGCCTTTCCATTCGGTAAGGGAATCGGTAGGAAACTCCAAAAAATCCTTGACTCTCTGCTGAAGATAACTCCCCTCGTAAGGATTGTTGTAGCCAAGGAACGTGGGGCTGTATTCCGCCCTTGCTTCGTTCAGCCACGTGTCTTCTGAAACGCCGAACTTCTTCTCTTTCTGGTTGAAGGTAATAAGATGGGTAAACTCGTGAGCAAGAAAACTCTTTGCAAAGGGGCCTTCTATCCCGTCTAAAGAAAGATAGATCATTTCACGCTCGTTGGACTCTGGAAATTGGAGCTTGAGATATTCGTCTCCCGTGCGGAAATACCCATTCACACCTTGTTTCATCTGGTGCAGCAGCAGAGTGATATGCGGATCTCCGTCCACGCCGGGGTTCCATTCAGACCCGTAGGCGGAAGTAAGCAAAGGGTACGTTCTCTTTTCAAACTCGCGGGAAAGAATATCGAGGGAAGTCAGAAGTTGATTCTGACGGAATAGCGTTTGCTGATCCCACCATGATTTCTCCACATAGATCGCCAGGCGGTCTGAAACTTTCACGAGAGTAGCCGAAAGATCTTCTCTTGCTGAAATGTCGTAGTCGGCGTCAACGGTAAAAGAAATCGTCTCTCCCTGTTGGAGAGCAGACGCGGGTGCTGCGAAAAAGAAGCCCGCGGCAACCAGTGTCGCGAGAACTATATAGTTCATAGTACTTTGAATTATATCACACTTTGGGACGGTAGGAAGGAATGAGCCCTTCCAAAATCTTGCATACGGATTTTTTGTCGCGCGTTTCGGAAAATAGCTTCAAGGATTTCTCAAGAAGATCGGGGGCGGGAAAAAAGGGCCTGGCGGAAAATATCTTGGCATGCGTTGTTACCCCCTCTCGTTCTTCCGAAGTAAGCATCTCTTCAAAGAGCTTCTCGCCGGGCCTTGATCCCGTGAACACGATAGGGATGTCTTTGTCAGGTTCCAATCCCGAAAGCCGGATCATTTCCCTGGCCAAATCCACGACTTTCACCAGACTTCCCATATCAAGAATGAATACTTCCCCTCCTTTTCCCATCGTAGAGGCCTGCATCACAAGAAGGCACGCCTCGGGGTTCGTCATGAAATACCGCTTCATGTCAGGATGCGTAATAGTCAAAGGGCCTCCTCCCTTGATCTGTTCCCGAAAAATCGCAATGACGTTTCCTCTGCTGTCTAACACGTTGCCGAAACGAACCGAAATGAACCTGGTCTGTCCTTTCTGGTTCGCTAACTGACAGATCATTTCTCCCACGCGCTTGGTAGCCCCCATGACAGAGCTCGGGTTTACCGCCTTGTCCGTAGATATGTACACGAAACATTCAGTGTTAGCGCCAAGAGCCGCTTCGCTCACCGTCCACGTCCCAAATACGTTCGTCTTTACTGCCTCCAGAGGGTCCTGTTCCATAAGAGAAACGTGTTTGTAGGCTGCCGCATGAAAGACGATCTGGGGTTTTACCGAAGCAAAAACCTCCCGAACTTTCTCTCCATCAATGACATCGCCCACATACGAAACAATCCTGAGTTTGGGAAATCGGTTATGAAGCTCGTGGGCAAACATAAACACGCCGCTCTCATCCTGGTCAAAAAGGACGATGGCAGAAGGAGCGAAAGTCGCCACCTGACGGCAAAGTTCGGATCCTATGGAACCGGCCGCTCCTGTGACAAGAACAACCTTGTCCTTTAAAAAACGAGAGAGGGCTTCCGTATCAAGCGAAACAAGTTCCCTTCCCAAAAGGTCTTGCACCTGCACGTCCCGCACCTGCGCCAATGAGACCTTCCCGTCAAGAATCTCTCCCAAGGAAGGAAGCACTTTAATAGTCTTCAATCCTGCCTGTCTTCCGAGATCTACGGCCCGCTTGATCACGGAAGAAGGAGCCGAGGGTATTGCAATAATCATCTCTTCTGCGTGAAAACGCTCCACAATCCGAGGAATATCATCGAGCTTTCCTGCGACCCGCACCCCGTGAATGGACATGCCCTGCTTAGCCTTGCTGTCATCGAGAAGGCAAACAGGAAGGTACCTGCTCCCTATCATGCCGCGAACCAGCTGCTCTGCCGCGTCTCCTGCGCCCACGATAATGACCGGAGTCTTACTGCCTGCGTTTTCTTTTAAAGAAACCTGTATAAAAATGCGCTTTCCCAGTCGGAGAATCCCAATAAAGAGAAAGGAAAAGAGGTAGCTCATCACCAGTACTGATCGGGGAAATTGAGCAAACATGGGCAGCCCTTTTAATAGGACAATCAAAGATCCGAGAAGCAAGAATCCTATGGTAAGAGCGCGCCATAAAGCAAGAACATCTCTCGTGACGCCACGACAAAGAATATAATCCGAGGGTAAAAATTGGCGGAAGCACGAACGCCAACGCAAGAAGAATGGTGGTCTGTAAAAGACCCTCCAAATAGAGCGCGGGAATCTGGCCTTCAAAACGCAGAAAAAACGCCACGAATACAGCGCAACTTATGAGCAGGATATCTCCCGCTATAAAAAACAGGGTTCTTGTCAAAGGAGTCTGTTCAATGAGAGACTTCATGCGCAAAGACACCATAGGAAAAAAATGGGCTTTTGTCCAGCTGACCCTGCTCTATTCACCTAGAGAGAAGAAAGCGACCGACGAAGTGCCTTTACTACACTCTCAATCTGATGTTCCGTAATGTTCGTGAAGAACGGGAGCGCGATGGTCCTGTCGCTCACGGATTCGGCAACGGGAAAAGAACCTCTCTTATATCCGAATGCTTCCCGATAGAAAGGCTGCAAATGAATGGTCTGAAAATACGTGCTGCATTGAATTTCCTGTTTCTCCATAAGCAAAATAAGCTTGTCGCGCTGTCTTCTCGTATAGTTCTTTGACAAGAGTGCTACGTACACGAACCAGCTTTTCGTAATCCCTTTTGCTCCGGAAAGCGCCGGCTCAACCCCAAAAATATTCTCCAGTTTCTTGCCGTAGAAAGCCGCGGCTTTCGCCCGTTTTCTTAAAATTTCTGGCAGGCGTTTGAGCTGTTCAATCCCCAGGGTGCATTCAATCTCCGGCAATCGGTAGTTATATCCGAGGCGTACGTGCTCTAACCACTTTCCTCCTTCAACCTTCCTGCCCTGGTTCCTCATGCTGTTTACCAGGTCGGCTAAGCGCTTGTCATCAGTAAGTACTGCACCCCCTTCTCCGGTGGTCGCCTGTTTATTTGGATAGAAGGAATAAATAGCGGCGTCCCCGAAGCTTCCGCACGGCTCTCCGTGATACATAGATCCTACCGCTTCCGCAGAATCTTCGATAAGCTTGAGGTTTTTTCTCTTCGCAAGAATTCTGAGCTCCTTCCAATCGGCGGGGTATCCGAATACGTCTACCGCGAGAATCGCTTTGGTCTTTTTCGTAATCTTCTTCTCAATCTGCGAAACATCAATGTTGAACGTTTCTTCGTTAATATCAACAAACACTGGCTTTGCCCCTTCGTCCAGCATGCAGTTCGCCGAAGCGATGCACGAGACTGGCGTGGTACTAACCCCGTCCCCTTTCCCAATGCCAAGAGCGCGGACGATAAGATGGAGGCCTGAAGTTCCAGAATTCACGCCAACTGCGTACTTTCTCTTTGCTTGTTTTGCGAGCCGTGCTTCAAATTCAGAAAGCTTGGATCCCAAGCTCAACGTCGGGCTTTCCAATACCCGCATAACCGCTTTCTTCTCTGCCGGGCCAATATCAGGCCGTGAAAGAGGAATCATATCATTTATTCTGCCTCAGAAAGCATGCTTTTGCAACTTGTTCTTGAATCCTATATGTGTTCCTATGTCGTAGAAGTCCTAGGTAAGAATGTACCGTTTCAGGAGTTGCATGAGATTCAATTCTTTTCATCATACGTCTCTTTGTCGTTGTTCTAATCACTCGATGGTCCGGAAAATGCACCCATCCAAGAAAATCTACTCCGGAAGCCAGCGTCTGTAGAAAGATTTTGTTGGGATGCAGAGAAAGATGTAAATGCTTGCGTAAAAAAGTATGAATAGCTTGCATTTGCTCTTTGAGACGCGTTGGGTCTCCTGATAACAAAACAAAATCGTCTGCATATCTCATGTAATACTTTACACGGAGTCTATGCTTCACGAACTGATCTAGCTCGTTCATATAGATATTCGCAAAAAGCTGAGAAGTAAGGTTTCCCAGAGGTAATCCCACCTCTCTACCTGAAACAGAAGAAAAGCTTCGTATTACCTGTTTGAGAAGCCATAGGATATGTTCGTCTGGTATGTATTCTTTGAGGATTGAGTTGAGAATTGCGTGGTTAATGTTGGCAAAGAACTTCTTGATGTCACATTTAAGCACCCAGCACGTTTTCGTGTTGTTTTTACTTACCTTGTACGCAAACGAGCGGAATCTATTGAGCGCTTTATGTGTTCCTTTTTCTAGACGGCAAGAAAAAGAATCTGCAATAAATGTATGGTCAAAAAACGGATAGAGTTTGCGGTACAAAGCATGATGGAGCAAACGGTCTCGCACGCTTGCCTTGTGGATGTTTCTTGGTTTGGGATCTGAAATATTGAATGCTTCATACCCGCCATGCGAATACATGCGGTTGGCAAGATCTTCATGAAGCTGTAGGATATTATCCATGAGGCGGAAAGAAAACTCCTGCACGTCCCGTTTTCCTCGTTTTCCCTTTACAAACTCTTTCCACGCTCCCAGAAGATTTTCAATTCCGATAATATCTTCAAAACTATGA
>CAYYUL010000029.1:0-7199 GCA_964474915.1 uncultured Candidatus Saccharibacteria bacterium
TCTCTCAATTCTATAGAACCAAAGTAGTTCGTTTCAACATTTACCTTATAAAAAGGAAGGAGAATAGGAAATGGAAACAGTCGTATTGTCTGGAATCCGTGCCACGGGAGGGCTTCATTTTGGAAACCTTCTCGGGGCCGTTCAGCATTTTGTCAGGTTCCAGGACGAGCCTGACACTACGTGCCTATACTTTGTCGCAGACCAGCATACCCTCACGACTCTGGAGGATCCAGAAGAGCTCCGGCGCAACCTTACGGAAATCGTGAAGGACTATCTGGCTGCGGGATTGGATCCCGAACGATCCATGCTTTATGCCCAGTCGAGTATTCCGGAGATTCCAGAGCTCATGCTCTATCTCGGAATGTTCCAGCCTTTGGGCGCCTTGCAGGACATCCCCACATTCAAGGATCTCATACGCAAGAACCCGAATCGGGTGACTCATGGTCTTTTAACCTACCCCGTGCTCATGGCAGCAGACATTCTTGGTCCGCGCGCCACGCTGGTACCGGTAGGGGAAGACCAGGTTCCCAACGTGGAGCTTGCCAGAGATCTTGCCAAGCGATTCAATAACCGGTTCGGAGAAACATTTCCGGTGCCGGAAATGATGAAGGAAATGGTCAAGGTGCCCGGCTTGGACGGGGAGAAAATGGGCAAGTCGGATGCGGATAACTCCATTGACATCCATGTTTCCATGGAGGAAATCGGAACCCGCTACAAGACAAAAGGAGTTACCGATATCAATCGGGGACGCCGCCAGGATCCCGGTAATCCTTGGGAATGCAAATCCGTATATCCCGTCCATGAAATGATCACGGCAGGGGAAACGGATACCAGGGCAATCGCCACTCAATGCAGGAACGCTGAGATTGGCTGCGTGGAGTGCAAAGAACTGCTTGTGCGGAACATCTCCACTATCCTTCTTCCGTTCCAGGAACGGCGACGCGCATGGGCAGAGAAAGACGATCTTGTGCGGGAAATTCTGCACGAGGGCGGCAAGAAAGCCAGAGCGCGGATTGCAGAAACTACGGCAGAAGTCCGCGACAAGATCGGCATTCGGATTTTCTAGGCAGAAAGACAAGTGAAGGGCGGCACGACAAGTTCCGCCCTCTTTTTTCAAGGAGGACACCATGGCAGAAGAGCTTCTTGACCTCAACCAGCTGGGAGAACGTCTCAAGCTGGTGGATATGAGCATAATCAGGCTCATTGGACAGCGTAAGAGACTGGCTCTCCAAGTGGAGAAGAAAAAGCGCAAGGATCATCAGCCAATTTCCCGTCCCGAAGTGGAGATAGCTCGATTGAATCAGGCGCGTACATGGGCTGCAAAGCATGATGTGGATCCTAACTTCGCGCAGTCAATTCTCTATCAGCTCATCGGAGAATCCTGCAAGGTGCAGCTTATTCAGCTTCAGGAGTCTGAAGGGAGATATCCTCCCCCGGAAACCGAGGAGGATTGGCTTCAACATCTTAGGCAGAATCTTTTGGATTTCACTGCCAAGTGCGCTCCCTCTTACGATGAGCAGTATGAGCGGGCATTCTTTGCAACGAAGCTCCATGCCGAGTTCGAGGAAAACCTGATACGGGAACTTGCGGAAGAGCAAAGAAATGGCCTTGCGCTGGATCTCGGGTGCGCGACTGGACGTCATGCTTTTCTTCTAGCCCCATGCTTTGAAAGCGTGACAGGGTACGACATTAGTCCTGACATGGTACGGGTGGCCCAGAAAAAAGCTGAGGAACGAGGAATCGCCAACGCATCGTTCTTTGCGAGAGATCTTCAGGAAGGTCTTCCGCATGAAGACGGATCCGTTTCCCTGGTGGTCATGAGCATGGGGACCGCAAGCGACATGCCCAATCTTCCGGAATTACTTCGGGAGATCCGGCGTGTCCTGCGTTCCGGAGGGAAAGCGCTCCTTTCCTTCTACAATGAACATGCTCTTGTCTATCAGTGGGGATTCGTTCCCTGGACGGTGGGGCTTGCAGCTGAAATCAACATGCAACGCCACTGTTTAGACATCACGTGGGAAGAAGAAGGGTCTGAGCAGGTTTATTCTGTGTTTGCCAAGCCTTACGGCCCAAGCGACATAGAGACTCTTCTGCCTCGAGGAATCCCGGCTGTTACCGTCACGACTCATCCGACTTTGGCTTCCATTATGCCCGATGTCCTTTTTGAGAAAGAGGAGGTGAGGCATTCGGTGGCCGAGATCGACAATCGTCTTGCGGAAGACGGAGAAGAAGAAGGCGCCTATCTCACCGTCGTGGTCCGAAAAACCTAGACGGGTTTGGTACAAAAAACAACCCCGCTCGCATTTATGCGAAGCGGGGCCTTTTATTTATCCTCTCGCTTTCTCTTTATGTACAAGATGTCGTTGCATCTGGGCAAGAAATAAAATTTCCTCGTTTATGCTAGTAGGTTTTTTACCAGTTGGTACCATTAAGGCACAACAGTCTGTGCTTGCCATAATTGGTTGTCCGTTGCCGGTTGCCAAAAGCTGTCCTTCTTGAATCATTTCAAACTCCCTTAATGGGCGTATCAATTCGTAGGATGCATTAGGGAACCATACAGAGTCGAATACTTGGTATTCTATCTGATCTCTTATTTCCGGCAGTCTATTTGCCGGTATAAGACCGAGCAGAGTTAAAAACGTTCTCACGCAGGTAATAGCGCGCTGGAGCGAACGCTTTGCCTCGTGATCACCCACCTCAATACCGTATACTTGCGATTTCGGTCCCCCATAGAAATAGCACGCAGGTTTTCCCGATTGCACAGCATCAATATTGGAGATTACCGTCGAGATTGGGAATCGAGAGATCATATCCATATCGCTTCGTGCAAGCTTGATGACCATGGGTCGCGTCAATTGGTCTGTACTATGAATATCAAGGGCATATTGGAATCGCGCCCAAATACCTTGAAGCGCGCGAGCCCTTTGGATTTCATAGTATTGATCATTATTTCCATCAAATGGATCGTCAGGTAAACGATTCATATTGATATCAACGAAGCGTGCACGACGTTTTGCGCTTTCGTCGGCAGTAGCAACCGCCTCAAAATAGCGCTTTGCTGCCTCAGGATTGCTTAGTACGAAGTAAACGCTACTTTGTTGCAATCGTCGCTCCAATTGATACACGTGTCGGAAATAATGATACGCAGCGAGTCCGCTCGGCTCATTCCCGTGAGTCAATACGGTCACGCCAACGACTGGTCCAGGGTTTTTTGAATGTACGACCCATACTCCAGCCACTCCGTCTACGGAACTCCCCGTAAGTTCATCGAACGCTGCCTTGAGATCTCCTACCATTACCATGTTTCCTTCCACGGGTTTTCTCCTATGTACTTCTTGATGAATTTTTGCCTATGCTGTCTATTGTTTTACTCTGCAAAGCATACAGAACAGCACAGTTACTGGGGTTATTATCGTGGCTTCGAGAAATTTGTCAAGCGCAAATACATATAAATAAAACCCCGTCTGGCATATGCGTTAACGGGGCTCTCTCTTTTCGCCGGTGTTTCTCCTGCCGACATGATAACCATGGCACCATCCGCATTTGTAGAAATGATAGCCAGGCCCTATAAGGTAAGCATGGTACGTTGCATCCTGCTTCGATGCGTGGCGAATTTTCGATTCACAGCTTCTACGCCGCAGACGCCGCTTGCTTACCATGACGTCATCCTCCTTCCTTGTTTATTGAATCACACTACTATTATTAGGGAATAGCATAACCTTGTCAAATATGTCATTCTTGACTTTTTTCGCGAAAGTACTTTAATGATGTCAGTTTCAGAAAGGGGGTACGTCATCATGGATGGTCGTACTGAATCATGGATCGTCTCCGCCCTGCAGGAAGCGGGAGGTATCCCATTGGATGATTGCGTCTATCCTTCGGCAATCTTTCAGGAAGATCGCGAGCAGAAGATCGGGGAAATGACGGTTTTCCTCCTCCAATTATTCACGTATTTGTACCGGATGCAGAGAAGCACCGCAGAAATGCACCTTCAATTGAGCTCCGCAAATTCTTTCCACGAGATGGAAGACCTGGAAGAGAAACTTGCGGAAATGATGGTGCGAAGCCAAGCATTCGAGACTTTGTTCTGGTCTGAGGTATGCGCGCAGGCTCATCTTTGGAGTGAGCCAGTCGGAGTACGAAAAAGCGGAGAGATTGTGCACATTCCTCGCAGTATTGCGCTCGAGATACTGCCTTCTTCCTATGGATCCTTTTCGTCTTCTTGAAAAAGAAGAACCCCCACATGCTTTATATGCAGTGGGGTTTTTATTAGTCCTGGCGGGCGCAAGGGGAGTCGAACCCCCAAGCTCTGGTTTTGGGGACCAGTTAGTTTTCCTTTTGTCCTATGCGCCCGCTTTAGAAAGAACAGAGTATTTCTATACGATATGCGTTATACTGTCAAGAACCTAAAAAAATGCCCCACTCGCAATGCAAGTAGGGCCTTGGATAAGTGCTGGCGGGCGTATGGGGATTCGAACCCCAGTAATCCGTTTTGGAGACGGACAGTCTGCCACTAGCCTATACGCCCGCTTTGAAAAGAACACAGTATATTTCTAGCTGATCCCATTCTTCTTGTCAAGGGCAAGCGTTTTTTGCCGTCAAGGCCACATTTCATTTCTTGACAACCGCGCGGTAAGCCCCAATACTCAGGCATTGGGGAATCAGAGCGCGACGCAAGCGATGGGAAGGAACAGTGCAGGAATGTGATACCATTGGTGGAATATGGTCACCCGTCACACAAGCCACGCACGCTTTGACCTCTGGTACCACTTTGCATGGAGCACAAAGTACCGAAAGAAGATATTCTCCGACCCTCGTACCAAAGACAGAGTAGGGGAACTGTTCCGCACCATCGCGAGCCACTACGATATAGAGATCGGAGAGGTAAACTGCGTGTCAGACCACATCCACCTCACAGCGTCAGCGCCCCCAAGGATAGCTCCCGCACGCATCGCTCAAATATTGAAGAGCTACTCCACCAAGATGATGTTTGAAGAGTTCCCATGGCTCAAGAACCACTACTGGGGCGGAGAGGTTTGGATTGCTGGATACTTTGTGCGGTCTGTCGGTCCTGGGATAACGAAGGAACAGATTGAAAGGTACGTGCGGGAGCAATCCGAGGAGATATAGATATCCTGTCAGGCCCCGCTGCTTGGCAGCGGGGAGTACCTTGCGCGCTTGACATACAAATTTGGCCTTGATAGTATATAGGCATTATGAAATCTGGTCGTCAAATGATTACATTAAATTGGTGGTGGACTTCGTAGTTCTTACTGCAAAGTCCTCGTTTTGATTTAGCATTATCAACTCTTTCCGGACTTTGCGGAAGGAGTTTTTGTTTATATTGACGGCTGGGCATTTGGCTTGTATAATCCCCTCAAACGCATAACCGTCAGCATAAAGCAATGTGCTGAAGCTGTTCATTCACAAAAAAAGGAGGACATCGTGCAAAACGGCAAAGCAGGAAATCTTGCTGTCTTGTCAAAGATCCGTGGAATCAACGTCCCTCGGTTCGTCGTATTGAACCCCGGCATGTCCGAGGACGAACACATGGAAATCATACGTGGTTTCTTGAGAAAGCATCACGTAAGCACGGTCGCAGTTCGTAGCAGTGCGGCCCAGGAAGACTCTACCAGCGCATCATTCGCTGGAATGTACGCGACCAAACTTCGTGTCCCGGCAACCGTGCATGACATACGATCCGCGATTGATAAGGTCCGTGCTTCCGGATCGGAAAAGGGGGACGTTGTCTCCTACTATGCTATTCGCCGGAGTATTGAGCTTAACGATACCAGTATATCGGTCATCGTACAGGAAATGGTCGAGGCCGACATGAGCGGTGTCGTCTTTTCGCACAGCCTTGCCGAGCTCGACGGATACTACGTCGTGTCGGTATCGAGCGGAATCGGAGAGACGATCGTTGGCGGGGCCTCAAACGGCACACTCATCCGAATCGCTCGCGGAGTGAAAACCGGAGGATTGAAAGAGAAATGGCTCAAACAACTCATCAGTGCAATGAAAGCCATCGAGAAACGTTTTCGGTCCACAAGCTTGGATGTAGAGTTCGCTTTCAGGAACGGTACGCTCTACATCCTGCAATGCCGACCCATCACTACCATACAAGAAACGATGGTCGGAAAGGCGCAGGAAAAGCAGTTTCTAAAACGGATCGAGTCGCTTAATGTGTCAATCGCGTCCCATTTTCGGGGAGACGTACTCGGTGACATGATTGATATCAATCCGCTTGAGCTACTCGGGACGTCGCCAACGCCGCTCGACATCTCCATCTTCAAGTATCTGTTCGCCGACCAAGTCGTTGAGCGGGTGCGACGGAGTATGGGATACAATCCGCTCGACGTTGGACTGCTTCGGATCGTGGCAGGAAAGCCCTACGCGTCCATGCGGGCGACAGCGTTCAGTTTTCGCCCACGCGGAATCCCTGACCGGATCTATGAGCAGATGGTCGGAGTCTATCGGGACGCACTCATGAAAAACCCAGCTCTTCAGAGCCGAGTAGAGTTCGACTTGTACGCCATGAGCTACGGGGACAAACTCGAGAGGATCATAGAGGAAGCACGACTCAACGAGCACGACAAGCACAGCGTGCGAGACGCGTTCACCCGCATTGATGGTGTTTTCCTTGATGTTTCCAAATCCCCATCGGAGATATTCGAGGCCATGGCTCGCGACTACGAACAGCGGACGACATCCTTGGACAGCGCCCCGCTGGACGCAATCCTCGAACACGTCGCCCGTGGCACAGAGCTATTCGTCCGGATCGCGCGACTCGCTTTCTATTGGAAAAACAAGTTTGAGGAGATGTACCCACAGGAGAAGCTGAATGATCTCATCGCCGGGCACATTCATTCGGAAAACGGACAGTTGCAGGCCGATTTGGTCGCGTGCCGAAACGGCGTGATCACCCGCGAGAATCTCGTGCGGCAGTATGGACATCTGCGGCCAGGACAGTTCAGCGTGTTCGGCGAGTCCTATGCGGACGATCCGGACACCTACCTGTTTGCTCAGATGGAATGGGCAAAGTTGGTCGAGTCCAGTAAGCATGTCCATGCATTCGAGGGCACGACTGAGTTCGAGTACGTCATCACGTTTATGCAAGCTCGTGAGCGAATAAAGTTCTTGTTCGCTCGGTCGTTGCATCTCTTCGCGACAAAACTCAAGCGCCAACTCGCACAACAAGG
>CAYYUL010000030.1:0-7164 GCA_964474915.1 uncultured Candidatus Saccharibacteria bacterium
CCGATTTTAACCGCAAGCTTGAACTCATTCTTTGCAAGGACTGCTATTCCTGGAAGCTTTGCTCATCCTCCGGCAAGGACAATGCCCGAAGGCAGCTTCCCCTGCCTTCCCGCCTTTTTCAATTCTTTCTGCGCGAGCTGAAATATCTCCTGAACTCTCAAGGCAATGATATGGGTGAGGAGCTTCTGGGAAAAAGAAACCAGGCTCATGCCTGCTTTCTCTAATTTGTGCGATCTCTTCCCTTTTGAGGGAACGCAGCTTCCGAATTCTTTCTTGATCATTTCTGCGGTTTCGGGATCGCACCTCAATCCTATGGCAATATCATGGGTGATGTTTGCGGATCCTATGGGAAGCACGGCCAAGTGCAGGATGTGTCCTTCTTCAAAGACGACTACGGACGTGGTGGCCGCTCCCAGTTCAATGAGAGCTACTCCCCTCTCTTTCTGCTGCGGGGTAAGCGCTGATTCAGCCGCCGCCAACACGGAAGGAACCATGTCGGCCACTCCGAGATCGGATGCTGCAATGGTTTCGGTAAGGCTTTTCACGTACGGGGAAAATGCGCATATGGCCAATGATTCCACCTCAAGGCGCAGACCGCGCATGCCGATGGGATCGTCAACTCCTCCTTCTCCGTCAACGATAAAATGCCTGGGGTATACCTCAAGCACTTCTTTGTTCGCAGGAAGGGAAAGGGAACGGGCTCCCTGCAATACCCGGTCTATATCCTCCTGGGAGATATTGCTGTCGGCTCTGGACACCGCCACCATTCCTCTTGAAGGAGTAAGGAACAAATGGCTTCCTCCGATATTCACCACGACTTCGTCAATGGAAGACTTCCCAATGGCGCCCTCCACCCGGTTGCGGAGCGCCAGAATCTTCTTTGCCGCCTCCTCTGAATTCACCACCACTCCTTTGCGAACTCCAGCGGAGGGCTCTTGTGCGTATGCGACAATTTCCAGGGCTGCCTCCGGAGCCTGTCTTCGTGCTGCCATCATTTTCATCTGCGTGGATCCGATATCGAGTCCCGCAATACTATTGTATTTCATTTGAATCGAGAAAAAATACGTGATTCCTTTTTCTCCATTGTCTTGTGCGAATATCCCAACAGGTGCAAGATTCCATGCGCCAGCATGAAGATCATTGCTTGTTGTATCGTTATACCATATTTTTTGGCTGATTTGGCAATCTCTTTTTTGCACAGCACTACCTCTCCGAGCCCAAACTCTGCAATGGGAAAGGAAAGCACATTTGTCGCTTCTTTTTTGCCTTTGTACATTCTGCTCATTTCTTTCATGCGTTTCTGTCCGACGATTGCAATGGAGAGATTCATTCCGCTCTTTTTTTCTGCGCGCAAAACCCTCCCAGCTGTCTTGCGAAGGAATGCCGCGGGAACGGTACTGCGCGTGAGATTTCGTATTTCAATCACAATGCTTTATTGTACTTATTTTTCTTCCGCACGCAAGAGAAAAATTGCCCCGGAACTTCTTCTTTGATTGCTTGGTAAAACCGAGCAACTACTGTTAGTGAGGGAAAGAAGAAAGGGTGGAATTGAGTTTTGCGCGCGTTCCTTCGTCCATGATGCCATTTCCCGCGGTGAGATATTTCTGCTGGAACTTGATGAGAGCTGATTTCGTGCGGTTTCCAAAATACAATGATTCATATCCCGGAGCTCCGGCTCCCGAGACGGCTACCTTAGTCGCAGAATCCCGATTCAGCAATACTTGAAGGCATTTTACATCTGCTCCGCTTGATCCTATGACAAGGATCCGAGAAAACGTCACTCCACCGCATGCAATAGGCCGTGTGGTTTTCTGCTTCTGAAGTTCTGCCTGGAGCAAAGCGATCCTTTTCATCAATTCATTGATTTGGGCGGAAACATCTGCGCTCTTTGCCTGTCCTTGATTGGAAGGAACGGGAGAGCTCGAAGATCCTGCTACCGTAAAGCTCTGCGTGGCTGATGTAGTCGTTGCGCTTTTATAATCTTCCGCCTTGGCGTAATAACTGTGGGGTCCTGCTCCATATTGGGCGGATGACGTCTCGCATGTGGTGATGCTGGAACATGTTTGCTTGAGTGCGCCGTCCATATACATCGTTATTGTTTTGATTCCGTCTGCGTCTGAAGCAGATGCCAGCACCGATATGTAGTCGCCAGCCGCAGGAGAAGAAGGCCTGTGGGATACGGAAACTGTGGGAGGCGCGGCAGAAATTGTGGAGCTTGAAGGAAAGCTTGGAGAAGTTGACGAGGACGCCGGCTGCTGAGCGAGAGATACCGTAAAAGTCTGGAACGAGGTAGCGGTGCTTACTCCTTTCGTATCAGTAGCTTGCGCGTAATACGTATACGGACCCGCGATGCTGGTGCGATAAACAAACTGGCATGTTTCTACATTGGCGCATGTTTTTTGGGCTGTCTGTTCAAGATAGATCGTAATGCTCTGTATCCCGTCTGCATCTGAAGCATTGGCTGTAATCACTACGGAGTCGGAGGTTGTAGGAGAAACAGGCGCGTGAGAAACAGAAAGGGTGGGATTTTGGGCAAAAACTGGCGTTCCATAGAGAAACAATCCTGCCCACAAGAAAAAGAATAAGAGTGATCGAATGGGATTCATATGTCCGTATTATACGAAATAATCCGCGAGAGATACAATACATATATGTCAAACCTGCGTCCCATACTTCTTGTTTCTTCTATTCCCCTGTTCTTTGCCATGTCCGGGTTCTCATTTCTGTTCTGGAAAGAAAAGTTTGCAGAAAATCCCTTTCCAACTCAAGCCATAGCTGTTCAAGAAGAAGCATTGTCAGAAGAGCAAACGATTACCTTGCGTTTCGTCGGAGACATCATGCTTGACCGCGGAGTGGAATGGAGGATCAAACAAAATCCGCCGGCTGGCGGAGGGAACGATTGGAAATGGCCGTTTCTCAGCATCGCGAAAGAGCTTCAGGAAACAGATTTTCTGTTCGGGAATCTTGAAAGCGTCATCTCAGACAAGGGAATAAAGGTAGGAAACATTTACTCATTCCGCGCAGACCCTTTAGCAATAGAGGGGTTGCGGTTTGCAGGATTCGATCTGCTCTCTGTGGCGAACAACCACAGTTTGGACGACGGAAGGGCGGGGTTCGAGGACTCTCTGTCGCGCCTGAATGAGGCCGGTATTGGATACGTGGGACAAAAGACCTCCTCAGAAAAGGAGCCCTCGCTCGCACAAGTGCAAGGGTTGAAGATCGCCACTCTCGCATATACCACGCAAGGATCTCCCGCATGGGCCAGCGTTGAGTGGATGGATCTTGAAAATCTTTATCGGCTGCGCGAAGATATCGCGAGAGCAAAAATCTTGGGAGATGTCGTTGTCGTTTCATTCCACTGGGGAGACGAGTATGCGAAAATCCCGAATGATTTCCAAGGAATGCTTGGCCATGAGGCCATTGATGCGGGAGCTGATATCGTGGTGGGCCACCATCCTCATGTGGTTCAGCCCTTAGAGCAATACAAACAAGGCTGGATTGCTTATAGTTTGGGAAACTTCGTGTTTGACCAGTATTTTTCCGAAGAAACAATGAGAGGCGCAATCTTAAAAGTGGACATCAAAAACAAGACAATACAAAACGCCGTACTGGAACGCACGGCGCTCAATGACTCGTTTCAGGTGACGCGTTAAGAAAAAGCTTCTTTCACAATTCTGCCCACCAATGCCCCGTCAGCCCTTCCTTTCACTTTTGGCATGAGAGAAGCCATTACTTTGCCCATATCCTGAACGGAAGAAGCTCCCGTGCCGGCTATCGCTTCCTTCACCAATACCCTCACCTCATCTTCTGAAAGCTGCTCCGGAAGGTATGTGAGAAAGACATCCAGCTCCTCTTTTTCTTTTTCGGCAAGGTCCTTGCGCCCCGCTTTTTCATAAGTCTCCACCGACTCCCTTCTCTTTTTGGCTTCTGAAGCTATGATTGCCTGGATTTCCTCTTCGCCAAGCTCTTTTTGCTTCTCCTTTTCTGCGTTCTGAAGAGAGGACATCAACATGCGCAAAGCCCCGGTTCTAATCTCCTGCCTTGCTTTCATGGCTTCTTTGAGATCGTCTTTGATGTTCTGTAAGAAAGCAGTCATAGAAAACAAGGGCTATTTCAGTCCGAGCTTTACGAGTTTCTCGTACTCCTTGCGGGTTTCAATCTTGCGAAGGGCCGTTTTCTTTCTCACGGTCTTGCTGGGCTCGCTTTGCCTAAATCTTTTGCGCCTCGCCTGATTTAAAACCCCGCTGTCTTTCACTCTCCGGGTAAAGCGGCGGATGAGGCCCTGCGTAGTTTCTCTTTCTTGTCTTCGAACGATGAATTCCATAGATTATATGTTCGCCTGCACATGCATATGGAGGTGGTCAACGATCTGCCCTCCTTCCCTGCCTACATTAATATGAAGCTGATAACCCCGCAAGCCCCTGTTTTTTGCAATCTTTTGGGAGAGGAGGACCAGGTCTCCCATGAGCTCTCTGTCTTGAAGTTCCAAATGATCCACCGAATGGATGTGTTTCTTGGGAATAATGAGCAGATGCAATGGGCTTTTGGGATGAATATCATGGAACACCATGAAGGTATCGTCCTCATACTCTATTTCTGAGGGGAGTTCCTTATGTGCGATTTTGCAAAAGATGCAGTCTTCCATATTTTTCACTTTTCACTTTTCACTTTTTTTAGATGCTTCTTCGTCTCTTCCACGGCTTTATCCATGTTCACGATATCCTGCTTGCCAGTAGCCATATTGCGCAGCACAATGGTATTTTCCAGCGCCTCCTTCTGCCCGAGGATCAACGTATATGCCACTCCGAGCTTGTCTGCTCTGGCCAACTGCACTCTCAAAGAATCCCGTCCTAGAGACTCCGCAACGTGTATATTCGCTTTGCGCAATTCTTCTAAGAGTCTTAAGCTCTTCTTTTTCGGAAGTTCTCCGAGCTGGGCAAGAAACACTTGAGGTGAGAATTTTTCCTTTGAAAGCCGGGAGGTTTGCGTCTTCATCAATGATACGATGCGTTCCAATCCACAAGCCACTCCCACTGCGGGAATATCCTTTCCTCCTAAAATCTTCCCCAATGAATCGTACCTTCCTCCCCCGGCCAGCGCGGATCGGGTGACCGTCTCCGTCTCCCCCTGGTTTGCGTCTCCCTCGGTCTTCTTGATTGGTTTCTCTGAAAAGATCTCGAATACGGTCTTGGTGTAATAATCCAATCCCCTGACGAGATAGAGGTCCAGGTGGTACGGGATATCGGCCTCGTCTAAAAACTCAAGAACCGACTTAAAATGCTTCTTGCACTCTTCGCACAGATGGTCAATGGTCTGAGGGGCTTGAGACCGCACCTGCTGGCACTTTTCTTCTTTGCAGTCCAATATCCTCAAAGGATTCTCTTTCAGGCGCCGCTTGCAGTCTTGGCACAGACTGTTCTGGCGGGACCTGAAAAAGCTGGAAAGAAGTTTCTTGTAGTATGGCCTGCAGCTACTGTCTCCGATGGAATTTACCTCAACGATCAAATGAGAAAACTTCAGCTCCTTCAGAATGAGGGTGAAAAGCTGGATGATCTGGGCATCAATGGCGCTGGAAGTTTCTCCGAACACTTCGGCGTCAAACTGATGGAACTGCCGGTACCTTCCGGCTTGCGGGTGCTCATAGCGGAACAGCGGGCCTGACGTATAAAGCTTTACCGGCTGGGGAAGATTCATCATTCCGTTCTGGATGTAGGCTCGTACGATACCCGGGGTAAACTCCGGGCGCAGGGCGAGAATATCCCCTCCTTTGGTTCTCAAACTGTACATCTGTTTTTGCACGATGTCTGTGGTTTCTCCCGTTCCCTTCTCATAGAGGGCGGCTTCTTCAAGAATAGGGACCTCTATCTCCTTGAACCCGTAGAATTCCATGATTTCCTGCGCCACGCTCAAAAACTTTCGGAAATATTCCATGTCTTCTGGCAATACGTCGTGCATGCCTGTGGGTGTTTGAAAGCGGAACTTCTTCATGTTGAGCAATAGCGAACAACAAGCTATGCTTATATGGGCAATTTCTCAGAAATAGTTTGGAACAGGGTTCCGGGAATCACTCTCCACCATACCCTTCCTATCAGATTGGCTCGGGGAACGGAACCCCAGTATCGCGAGTCAGACGAATGTTCGCGGTTGTCTCCGAGCACAAAATATTCATTCGTTCCCAGGGTGAGCGTTTCAAATCCAATGGTTTCTGCTCCGGGCAGATACGTATTCTCGTCTAAGACGAAAGCCTCATGGGGGCCTGTAATGCGCACCTTCCCTTCCTTCACTTCTATGGTTTCACCGGGCAAGCCGATAATGCGCTTGATGTATTTCTGGGAAGGATTGTCAGGGAACTTGAATATGACGACTTCTTCGCGCAAGGGATCTCTCAATCGGTACGAAAGCTCGTCAATGATAAGATAGTCTCCATTGTGGAAGTTAGGCTCCATGGAACTTCCTTTCACGAGAAATGGCTGGAAAATGAGCATGCGTATGGGAATGACGATGATGACCGCTAACGCCCCGAGTACCAGAAGCTCTTGAATCGCGAACCCTGTTTTTTTCATACGATACCACGCAGTATATCACAAGATCTTGATTTCGCAAGGATGAAGAATGTGCTTCTTTCTGATACAATGTCCGTATGATTGTCGTAGGGCTCGGAAATCCGGGGAATAGCTACAACAAAACCCGCCACCACGCGGGCTTTATGGCAGTAGAGCATGTTGCGAAAGAACACGGATTCCCTGAATTCCGAGCTTCTTCAAAATATCATGCTCTCGTTTCAGAAGGAGAAATCCGAGGGATAGAGGTTATCCTCGCAAAACCTGAAACCTTCATGAATAACTCCGGGAAAGCGGTGAAAGCCCTTTGCAAGAATTCCAATGAAGATATCGTAATTATTCATGACGAGATTGACCTTCCCTTAGGAGCAACAAAGGTTTCGGAGGGAAACGGGTCTGCGGGGCACAAAGGAGTGGAATCTGTCATGCAGGAACTCGGAACCAAAGACTTTGCCAGAATACGCATTGGCATCCAGCCCCTTGAAGGAAAGCCTGCGAACGTGGAAGAGTTCGTGCTTCAAAGGTTCTCCTCTCAAGAACTCCTCCTCCTCCAAAAATCTCTTGCAGACGCCTCTCATTTATTGCTCACCCTGGGTGAGCAATC
>CAYYUL010000031.1:0-1833 GCA_964474915.1 uncultured Candidatus Saccharibacteria bacterium
TTTTTTATTTCCTTATCCGTGGAGATGCGTATATCCTGCTTGATATCAAGCAACATCCAAAGTGATTAGCTTAATGCCTCCGCAGAGGCCCGCAGTGGAAGAAGAGATAATCAGAGCATTTTCAATGAGCAAGAAAAGAAAACCGCCGTATGGGCGGTTTTCTTTCATTCTTGACGGCTGTATTCTTTTGTCGTACCATTCGTACAGCAGTTGTTCTTTAGAGGAGGTATTTTTATGCCAGGTCTCACCGTCGGGACAGTCAAAAGAGTTCGTCCAGACATTGCCGCGATCGCAGTATCTCTCGGATCAATTTCTGACGAGGCCACTGCAACGCCAGAAACCGAGGGCTTTTCTCTTCTCTCTCAAGCGGGAGAAGGCGGGCGAGTCGTAGTGGAAGTTGAACTGATTCCGCCTCGCACGTCCACCCTGACTCATGTCAGAATCATCAAAATCCTGAATAAAGTGGCAAGACCTTCGCCGGAAACGGCCTAGGTCTTTTTTATATGGCTAGAAAAGTTTTTCCGAAAGAGAAAGCGTCCCTTCATTCAGAAGAAGGAGCGTTCGTTCTGCCGTGTTCCAGAAGAAAGGAGAAGAAGAGGATATTCCGAGGTCTGCGATGTTCACGCGGTCTCTCGTATCGATTTCTGTTGCTTTCAGGGCGTCTTCGGTTGTAAAGAGCAGGTAGTGAGAGGTGATCCACGTGAGGCTTGAGACGGGATCGCTGAAGCTCGCGATGCTTACGATTTCTCCTTTACTGCGTCTTGGCTGGTCTTGGTCTTCCTCCAGGAAGAAGAGCTTGATTTCGTTTCCCGTTCCTATCGCAATCTTTTTTTCGTCAGGACTCAGAGCAAATTCCTTTGCTTCCCCCGAAACAGTTTCAAACAGCTTGGTTTCTTTATTCAAAAGCATGAGGGTTGTTCCTTGCTGGAGAAATATTCCCTGAGAGGTTGGAACCAAAGAGAGAGGTTTTCCTTCCAATGGGAAAGCTCCAGAGGTTGAAAGAGGGGATGGAGGAGACGAAGAAAGCGTTTCTTTTTCCCACAGGGTTCCTTTCGTATCGATCCAGAAGACCGCGTCTGTGTTTTGCGCAAAGCTCAAGACGTTCGTGGCAAAGGGAGCTGATAGGGTTTGGGAGCTGTAATCTCCGAGTATGAGGGAGGTTCCTTTGGGAGAAGGTTTTTCCAAAAGGATGCTGGCGCCCGACGAAGAAGCGAATTCCACACGCCGGTATTCTTTCCCGAAGAACTTGAGTTCACGCATGTCTTTTCCTTGTTCGTACAAGAGAGTGGTGAATCCCGTTTTTCCTTTGAACTGGACAAGGATCGCATTGGAATCTTTTCTCCATGAGACCGAAGAGACCTTTGCCCCGAGCTTTCCCCAGACGATGCTCTCAGTGTTTTTCTGCACGTCCCAGCGAGAGAGCCATGTTCCTTTCGAGGGCGAGCTTTTTTCAAGGAGTATGAATGAGCGGTCGGGGGAAACCCAAAAGCCCTCCACGCTCTCGGTCAGATTTTTTGCCTGGAGCAATTCAGGAATGAGAATGACGTTTTTTACTTCAGTAACCCCCCTCTTTTTTACTTCCAGGTTCTTTTCCCACGGGATATATCCTTCTTTTTCCACCGAAACCTTGTAGGATTTAGGGAGAAGATCATCAATAAGAATGGTGCCGAACAGCCAGTCGGTCTTTCTCGCTTGTTCTCCATGCAGCTGCACGGTTGCGTTTTTAGGTACGATCTTTACGTAAATGGCCCCTGTCTGAGTAAGAGTTCTCTGCTGGAAGTCAATGCGATATCCCGCATAATATAAAAGCAGGAGGGGAGTAATCGTAAAAAA
>CAYYUL010000031.1:1933-7022 GCA_964474915.1 uncultured Candidatus Saccharibacteria bacterium
TGTTAGAGTGGGGGAGATGGAGAAATTTATTATTCATGGATCTCGTCCCCTGAAGGGGCATTTGGAAGTGAGGGGGGCAAAGAACGCCGCCTTTCCCTTGCTGGCCGCCACCATTCTTTGCAAGAAAGACTGCGTCATCGAGAATCTTCCTTTCATAGAGGATGTGTTCCGCATGATAGAGATTCTAGAGAGCATGGGGGCTCAGGTTCAATGGAAGGGAGAGCGTGTTGTCTCCATATCCACACAACACCTCGACCCTCTGGCAATGGACAATAGCCTCGTGCGCCGTTTTCGAGGATCCGTGCTTTTCATGGGGCCTTTGCTTTCCCGATTCGGAAAAGTATTCCTTCCTGTCCCAGGAGGCGACATCATCGGAGCGCGTCCCATATATACCCATTTGGATGCGTTCTCCCAGCTGGGGGCCCGCATTGTTTCCAAGGGGAACGGATTTGAAGTGAGCTTTACAAAGAGGCCGCGGGCCTCAGAAGTTGTCTTGAAAGAGTTTTCCGTGACCGCAACGGAGAATCTTATGCTGTTCGGAGGGTTGCATCCGCATCCTTTGCGCATCAAAATAGCTGACCAGGACTACCAGGTGCAAGAGCTTTTAGGGGTGCTGGTTTCCATGGGATGTCGTGCCGCGTTTTCCGATCCTCACACCATTGAGTTCCAGGGCAGAAAAGAATTGAAGTCTTTTCGCCACAAACTTCTGTACGACCCCATTGAGGCAGGAACCTTTTTGCTGCTTGCCATTGGCACCAAAGGGCGCATTACGATAAAGAATGTGGAACTGCGCTTCTTGGATCTGCTCCTGAAGACTCTTAAGGATTCCGGAGCTCGATTTGAAATCAGAAGGCGCAAGGATCTCGGAGAGATCACGGTCATCCCTTTCAAGAAGCTCGTCATTGAAAAAATCCAGAGTTTCATTTATCCTGGAATCTCTTCAGACCTTCAATCCTCGTTCGGGGTATTGGCCACCCAGGCAGAAGGCCCCACGTTGCTGCATGACCCTTTGTATGAAGGGCGCCTGAAATATCTGGAAGAATTGAATAAGATGGGAGCCCATATCTATGTTGCAGATCCCCACAGGGCGATCATCAACGGCCCCACGAAGCTGAAGGGGGCAGAACTGGGAACCGCAGACATCAGAGGAGGAGCGGCTCTTGTCACGGCCTCTCTCATGGCTCAAGGCAAAAGCACCCTGAACAACATTTATCAGATTGACCGGGGATATGAAAAGATTGAAGAACGGCTGCAGAATATCGGAGCCGACATACAAAGAGCATGAGTTTATTTGTAACAAAAATAGGAATTGATTTGGGAACCTGCAATGTGATTGTGTTCGTTCCCAAGAAAGGGATCGTATTGAGGGATTCTTCGGTTGTCGCGGTTTCTGTGGACGACAACAAGATTTTGGCAGTGGGGGAAAAGGCAAAAGAAATGACTGGCCGCACCCCGGAATCTATCCGCGTGTTCCGCCCAATGAGGGAAGGAGTAATAGCGGATTTCAGGATCACTCTTGCTATGATACGCCATTTCTTGCAGCACGTGGTTCCAAAGTACCAGTTCATAAAGCCAGAGCTTTTGATTTCGGTGCCGGCCGGCATCACATCCACGGAAAAAAGAGCGGTCATTGAAGCCGCAATGAAAGCAGGGGCGCAATCTGCGTACGTAGCAAGAGAGCCGATATTGGCAGCCATAGGAGCCGGAATCCCCATTCATTCTTCTTCGGGGCACATGATCGTGAACATCGGAGGAGGGACAACGGAGGTCGCTGTCATTTCCTTGGGAGGCATCGTCAACTTTTCTTCTTTGAGAGTTGCGGGAGACAAGCTGGACCAGGCGATTTCAGAATACCTGAAGAAAAAATACAATGTCGCGGTGGGGGAGAAGACGGCAGAGGAGGTCAAGATGAAAATAGGCATGGCAATTCCAGAGAAGACGCCTCTCACCATGGAAGTGAGAGGAAGGGACCTGATGCTCGGGCTTCCAAAGACCATACACGTTTCTTCCACCGAGATTTCCCAGGCGATGGCAGAGCCTCTTCAGGAGATCGTTCAGGTGGTAAAGCTCGTGCTCCGCGACACTCCTCCTGAGCTTTCAGCGGACGTCATGGACAAAGGCATGGTGCTGTCCGGAGGAGGAGCATTACTGCGCAACATCGACCAGCTTCTTTCCCAGGCAATCGGGGTTCCGTGTTTCATTGCAGATGAACCGCTCTTGTGCGTAGCCAAGGGAACAGGCGTCATCTTGGATAATCTGGAAGTGTATAAGCAGAGCTTGTTGTCTAAACGACAATAAGCAGAGCTTGATTCCCTAAGGAATTAAGCAGAGCATCATGTCAAAACGCCAATGAAGTCTCAGTGGGAATTCTTCGCAAAGACCGCCAAGGCAGGGACGCTGTCCCATGCGTACCTGCTTTCCGGAAACGACGTGCGGAAAAAACAGGACACGGCTTCAAATCTTATCCAGCTTCTCTACTGCGAGAATCCGATCAACGATACGCCCTGCGGGAAGTGCTCTTCGTGCCGAGCAGTTATGAAAGGGCTGCATCCTGATTTTACCAGGGTTTCTAAGTACGGATCTGAAATAAAAATAGCGCAGATCTTAAAACTCAATTCCTTCTTGTCCCTTACCTCTTCCCAAGGAGGCATAAAAACTGTCATGATAGAAGAAGCGGACTGCATGAACGGAGAGTCGCAGTCAGCTTTCTTAAAGCTTTTAGAAGAACCTCGGGGGAACACGCTGTTCTTGCTTCTTGCGGAACACCCGTATCTGCTCTTGCCTGCCATACGATCAAGAACACAGGAAATTCCTTTCTTCCTTCTTACCCCTTGTCTTTCAAAGAAGCAGGAGCGCTGGGTGGCAGACCTTCGGAAGCTTCAGAAGGAGGATACCGAGTCCAGGTTTGCCTATGCAAAGTTTTTGCAGGAGTCTCCCGAGGAATATTTGGAGATGCTCAAGGCGTGGACGATAGTTCTCCGCGAGATCCTTTTGCGCCGGGTAGCGCAGGGGAAGCCCTTGGGAGCAAAGCTCAAAACGTTTCTCCCGATGCTTGAGGATACTTCCCACATGCTTTCCACCACCAACGTAAATACTTCTCTTGCGTTAGAACGATTAGTTCTTGCACTGTAATTATGACCTATAAAGATTTCACCAACCCCTTAAGGCCAGAGCTCGAAAAAGCACTCTTGTTTTTCTCAAAGGAGCTTAGCAAGATCCGCACGGGATTCGCTTCTCCTTCTCTTGTGGAGGATGTCGTGGTGGAGGTATTTTTGCAGAAAATGCCTTTAAAGCAGTTAGCTTCCATCACATGCCCCGAACCTCGGCAGATTCTCATTCATCCCTGGGACAGTTCCGCGATAGAGGCTATTCAGAGGGCGCTTTCTGCAGGAGCTTTGAATATTTCTCCGGTCGCAGAGAAAGATTTTATCCGTATCAACCTTCCTCCTCTGACCCAAGAGCTTCGTCAGAGTCTCGTGCGCTTGAGTGGAGAGAAGTCTGAAGAAGCAAGGAGGGTAGTGAGGAAGCTGCGCGAAGATGCGTGGGAAAAAATCCAGACCGCGGCAAAGAAAGGAGATTTGCGGGAAGACGACAAGTTCAAGGGAAAGGACGAGCTCCAGAAGCTCGTGGACGAATACAACAAGAAGATTGAGGATTTGAAAATAAAGAAAGAAAAAGAAGTGCAAGTATGACACTATTCGGCAATACATACTTCAGACACGCGTGTCCGTCTCCAGCGACGGACTCGCTCCATCCTCGGCAAAATTCCCACCTAAGGCGGGACCAAGCAATTTTGCCTGCGGGGGTCTTTCGTATGCATTGCCTCGTACGCCTATGATATTCCTTATTTCATTTCTAAGCATCCTTATCTTAATTACCCTGCATGAGCTCGGGCATTTTGTTTTTGCAAAGAAGTTCGGGGTGAGGGTGGAAGAATTCGGGATCGGGTTTCCCCCAAAGATCCTCGGCAAGCAATGGGGGGAGACGCTGGTTTCTTTGAACCTTCTTCCTTTGGGGGCCTTTGTGAGGCTAACCGGAGAGGAGAAAGCGGTAGGGGATCCAAGAAGCTACAGCTCGAAGCCCTACTGGCAGAGAGCTTTCATTATCATAGGGGGAGTAGCGGTGTTCTGGGTCGTTTCGGTAGTTATGCTTTCTGTCCTGGGAGCAACAAGCGGAATCCCTATGGCGGTTCCGGACGATTTTTCCCAGACAGGAACCGTCCCTAAGATCCAGATTACCGGATTAGCTCCCGGTTCTCCCGCAGAACTCGCAGGATTGAAACCGGGAGACGTGGTGCGGGGATTAAGAGACCCGCTCTCCAATATCGAGGAGGAAATTACGAGTGTTTCCCAGCTTCAGTCCCTCACGAATGCTCTGAAAGGAAGAGAGATCGTATTGAAAGTCATCCGGGGATCGGAACAAAGGGAGGTTTCGGTCACCCCTTCGTCTTCTCCGCAGGAAGGAAGAGGGCCTTTGGGGATTATGCTCTCTCGCACGGCATTCGTGAGATTCCCATGGTACGAAGCGCCCTTGAAAGCAGTGTTTTTGTCCGGACAGCTTTCCTATTCGATTGTATCTCAGCTTGTTTCTACTTTTTCCTCGTTCTTTGCAAGCCGCCAAGTTCCAGAGGGCGTCCAGTTCGTAGGGCCCATAGGCATATTCGGAATGCTTTCCAACTCCTTTGAGCTCGGAATCCCGTATTTCCTCTATCTTGTTTCTCTGATCTCTCTGTATCTTGCCATCTTCAACATATTGCCGATTCCCGCAGTAGACGGCGGAAAACTTCTATTCCTGTGCATTGAGGCCTTGCGCAACAAGCCCTTTTCAGAAAAACTGGAAGCCCGGATCACCACGGCCTTTTTCGGAATTCTTCTCTTGCTGTTGATCTGGGTTAGCGTGCAGGACGTGAGAAGATTATTTACGTAGTAAACAAGCTTGTATATATATGAAGCAATCTCAACTTTTTACCAAGACAACCAAGACTTCTCCCCGGGGAGAAGAAAGCCAGAATGCGAACCTTTTGACCAGGGCGGGGTTTGTGCACAAGGAAATGGCGGGAGTCTATACTTTCCTGCCTTTGGGGTTGCGC
>CAYYUL010000032.1:0-6983 GCA_964474915.1 uncultured Candidatus Saccharibacteria bacterium
TGCGACCATTTTCCAATTCCAGAACTTCCTTAACTCCCTGGATTTTTCCCTGCACATAGTCATCCAGTCGCGCCGCCTCAATATTACGGGGTACTTGGACTTCCTCAAAGGCCTCCATGAAACGCAGCAGTCAGACCTCATGCGCTCTCTCACGAAAGACTATCAGCAATTCGTGGAAAGCCTCATTTCGGGAGCGTCCATTATGGCCAAGAACTTCTTTGTGGTGGTTCCTTTCTCGCTCATTGAAACCGTGCCTTTGGAGCAGCGGAGGGGATTCCAGGCGCCCAAGATTTCGGGGCAGATGTCCGAGGAGGAGTTCGAGCGCATGAAATTCCAGCTCTGGCAGCGCATGGAGTTCGTGGCCCTGGGATTGCGCAGAGTGGGGCTGAAAACAGCTCCCCTGAGCAACGAAGAGCTCATGGAAATGATGTGGGGCTGGCACCACCCCAAGGAAGCAGAAATAGGATACTACCCGGATATTCCTCCTGAGATCTTCAGATAAACATCGTTAAGGGGTTGAGTCCCCAAGTGGGAACTCAACCTCCAGGTCAAATCTATGAATCTTCCTTTTCTCAAAAAACACCGCGGTGTCCCACAGGCAGCAGAACGCCTGTTTGAAAAAGACATTATCACGGCAAAAGACATTGTAGCCCCTGCTGTGGTGAAGGTGGACTCTGAATACCTGGACGTGGGGGGGAGGCTTGCCGTCTCCTTCTTCGTATTTTCATACCCCAGGTATCTTGTCGCGGGCTGGCTGGCTCCTGTCATCAACATGGATGTGCCCATGGATATTGCCATGTTCGCCCATCCTGTGGATACGGGCGTGGTATTGAGGCAACTCAGGAGAAAGGTGACTGAGGTGGAATCTGAGATCATTGAGGGCCAGGAAAAGGGCATGGTGCGCGACCCCTCTCTGGAAACCGGGTTCCAGGATCTTGAAACCTTGCGCGACCGCTTGCAGACGGCGCAGGAAAAGATGTTCCGCCTGGGCCTGTACCTCACCATTTACGGAGAAACTTCAGAAGACCTCCTGAGGATAAAAACGCAGCTGCGCTCCATATTTGAGTCTCGCCTCCTGTACATCAAGCCCTCGCTCTACCAGCAGAAAGAAGGGTTCAACTCCACTATTCCGTATGGATTAGATCTCCTGCAGATCCATACCACCATGAACACAGGGCCCCTGTCTTCCATATTCCCTTTCATTTCCTTTGACCTGAGCTCCAGCGAAGGCATTTTATACGGCATCAACCGGCACAACAATTCCCTCATTCTTTTTGACAGATTCAGTCTGGAGAACGCGAACGAAGTCATATTCGCCAAGTCTGGTTCGGGAAAATCCTACGCAGTCAAGTTGGAGGTCCTGAGGTCGGTCATGACCGGGGTTGACTGCATCATTCTGGACCCTGAAAACGAGTACAAGGCGCTGGCCGAAGGAGCAGGGGGTTCGTTCTTTGACATTTCTTTGAGTTCTGAACACCACATCAATCCGTTCGATCTGCCAATGCCCAGAGAAGACGAGTCGGCCGATGATGTACTGAGATCCAACATCATCAACCTTGTGGGGCTGATGAGGTTAATGCTCGGAGGGCTCACCCCCGAAGAAGACGCCGTTATGGACAGGGCACTTACGGAAACCTATGCGGCAAAAGACATCACGGCAACATCAGATCCGAAAACCTGGAACGAAAAAGTCCCCTTGATGGCTGATCTAGAGCAGGTGCTCCAGACCATGGAAGGGGCGGAGTCCTTGGTGCGCAGATTGGGAAAATTCACCACTGGAACCTATTCTTCTTTCTTCAACCAGCCCTCCAATCTTTCGATGGAAAACAAGCTTGTGGTATTCGGCATCCGCGACATGGAAGAAGGATTGCGCCCCTTGGCTATGTATATGATGATGCGCTATGTGTGGAACAAAGTGCGGTCCGAACTGAAGAAACGCATCCTTGTGGTGGACGAGGCGTGGTGGATTATGAAGTCTGAAGACGGAGCGTCGTTCCTCTACGGCATGGCGAAACGAGCCAGGAAATACTACCTCGGGGTCACCACCAACACCCAGGACGTGGGAGACTTCATGAGGTCAGAGTACGGAAAACCCATCATCACGAACTCCTCACTCCAGCTTCTTTTAAAACAGAGCCCTGCAACCATTGATCTTGTGCAGAAAGCCTTCAACCTTACGGCAGCGGAGCGATCTCTCTTGCTGGAGACCGAGCTGGGAGAGGGAATTTTCTTTGCCGGGCAACGGCACGTGGCGATCAAAGTGGTTGCCTCCCCAAAGGAACACGAGATCGTCACCACCTCTCCCAAAGAGATCCTGGAAAGGCAGGCGAGGAAACAGGCTTCTGAGTGATTAATCCGCAATCCGTATCACAATTCTCCTCTCTGCTCCTTCTCCCGCGCTCTCTGAAACAAGGCCTGGGCGTTTTGAGATTTCCTCATGGACAATCCTGCGTTCGAATGCAGACATGGGAGAAAGCTCTTTGGGCTTCTTGAAAAGCAGAACCTCGTCGGCCATATCCGAGGCCATTTTTTTTAAATACTCTTCTTTTGACTTCCGGTAATTATTCACGTCAAGCAGAACCCGCAGGGGTTCCTGGACGGCCAAGCGCTTTTGCACGATGCGGCGCAATAAATGCTGGATTTCCAAAATCGTCTGGCCGTTCTCCCCGATGAGCATTCCGGGATTCTCAATGGTGAGAACTACCGAGACGGTATTCTCTTGCGGAGAAGAAACATCCATGTCTCCCGCAACCTCAAGGTTGCTGAAAAACTCCTGCAAGGCGCTCTCAACTGCTGATAGCTGTTCTTTGGTCATGCGATTGTTTTGTGACAATCCATTGCTGTATAATGCCGAATACAGACGAGCTGGCCCAGTAAAGCCCAAGGGCTGAAGGCAGGGAAGATAAGATGAGGAAGGTGAAGACGGGGAAAAAATAGAGGAGCGCGGGCGGCATCATTTGTTTGTTTCCTTGTGCTGAAGGGGGGGTAGAATGTTTTGCCTGGAAAAACTGGGCGGCCCCTGCCCCTGCCGCGAGTATAACGTTGGAATGTTGAAGGTTGATGATGCCCAAAAACAAGGGGCTTATGGAATCCGGGGGGGGAACGGTAAAGAGGCGCCACAACCCTATCAGCAAAGGAAGCTGGATGAGAATCGGGAGAAGGGAGCTCAGGGGATTCACTCCTTCTTTTTTATAGAGTTCAAGTGTAGCGCGGGCCTGTTCCGTCTTATCGGTGATGCTCTTTTGGATTTCTTTGAGTTTGGGCTGCAGCTGGGAAAGTTTCTGCTGGGCCTTGATGCTTCGTGTATTCAGCGGATACAAAAGAAGCCGCGTGAGAAGCGTAAGAAGGATTACCGCGATCCCGTAATCATGCAATGGGGCGATGGTATACAAGAACAGAAGGGTCGCAGCAAGAGGCTGATAGACCGCGAAATCAAATAGTGAAGAAATAGTGCTCATAGATTACGAATGGCTTCTGATGGCTTTTTCTAAAAGCGCATGAAGAGTCGAAAGGGTTTGCTTCTCTTGCGCCTGATCTGCCCCCGGACGCGTAATGACCGCGACATCCGTCCCTTTGGGGAAAAGCGGGACGAACAAGGAGAGGATTTCCCGGATGCGGCGCTTGAGGCGGTTGCGCGTCGTCGCCTTCTTGGCTGACTTTTTGCTCACGATCACTCCGGTCCTCGTCTCGCCCTCCCCCCTCTCTCTAATCCGCACGAGAAGTTCTTTCCCTTGAAAGCTTTTTGCTTTGCGAAAAAGGAGGTTGAAATCCTTTTGTTTGGTAATGCGGTGGGCTCTAGGAAGCATGGAAATTTCTCACAAGCTCCTTTCTCCCTTTTCTCCTCCTGCTCAGAAGAACTCTTCCGCCCTTCTTGCGCTTTCTGGTCAAGAACCCGTGGGTCCTTCTTCGCTTTTTCTTTTTAGGATTATACGTTAAACTCATACCGTTAAGGTTAACATGTTTTCCCCAGGTTTTCAACAAAGCATCTTGGTTTTGGCTTGTTTTGACTTTATCTCGTACTGGGGCATAATGGCCCCATGGACACCCAAGAGCTCTGGCAGGCAACCCTTGCCCAACTTCAATTCCACACTTCCAAGGCAGGATTTGCAACATGGTTTAAAAACACCTCCATTCTTTCTCAGAAAGAAGGGGAGCTCGTAGTGGCGGTCCCCAACAGCTTTTCCAAAGAGTGGCTGGAGAATAAATACAGCAAGGTCATTTTTAAAATCCTCCGGGAGCTGAATGGCGAGATCAAAGAGGTGCGGTATGTGGTCGGGAAACCGGATGGCGCAGTGAAAGAACTAGCGACCACCCCGCAATCCGCGCGCCAAGAGTCCCAGCTTGAGCTCCAGGGATTGAAGGTGAACAAGGCGACCAACCTCAACCCCCGGTATACGTTCTCCAACTTCATTGTGGGCCCTTTTAATGAGCTGGCTCACGCCGCTTCTTTGGGAATTTTGAAAAACCCCGGACACGCATATAATCCTCTTTTTGTGTATGGAGGAGTCGGACTCGGGAAAACCCATCTTTTGCAGGCGGTGGGGAATCATTTCGCTTCGGAATTCCCCCAGAAAAAAATCCGGTACGTATCTTCAGAACGCTTCACGTCCGGGGTGGTATCTGCTATTAGGAATAGGCAGGTTGACGCGTTCCGCGGCGTGTATCGGGAAATTGACGTTCTTATTATAGACGATGTGCAGTTTTTGGCGGGGAAAGACAAAACACAGGAAGAGCTCTTTCATACATTCAATGCGCTCTACGACCAGGGAAAACAGATCGTCTTTTCCTCGGATCGCCCCCCAAAGGCGATACCCGCCGTTGAAGAGCGCCTGAGGTCCCGTTTTGAGGGGGGGATGATTGCTGATATCGGGCATCCGGATTTCGAAACGCGCCTTGCAATCCTGAAAACGAAAGCGCAGGAGCTGGCTGTTGGGTTTGAGGAGGAAATCTATGAATACATAGCTTCTCATATCCAAAGGAACGTGCGCGAGCTGGAGGGAGCTTTAAACCGGGTTATTGCCTTCCAAAACCTCCACGGCAAGAAGCCGTCTCTGCAGGAGGCGAGGGCGTTTTTGAAAAACGTTATCCAAAACAAGAGCACCAACATCAATCCGAAAAAAATCATCCAAATGGTCGCCGAGTTTTACGACATGAAAGAACGGGATCTTGTGGCCTCCTCCCGAAAAAGGGAGATTGTAAAACCCCGGCAGATTGCGATGTTTCTGATGCGGGACGAGTTGAAGTGCTCCTACCCGTTTATAGGGAAAAAGTTTGGGGGGAAAGACCACACCACTGCCATTTATGCCTGTGAGAAAATAGCGAAGGAGCTAGACGAGTCTGAATCTCTGGCTGATGAACTGTCGTTGATAAAACAGCGGGTATATGGAGGATAGGTGGGGGAAAACTTTTTATTATTCCTCTTTTAGGGTTTATCCCCGTTCTTATCCCTGCGCCCCCCACAAAGAATCTTTCGCACATTTATTCCTCCAAAAAATACCTTCCACAACATCAATCACCATAATTTCTTTTATACCCATACATATATTACTATAAATGAAATCGAGTGTTTTAAAAGAGAATCTTAAAGAAGGGCTGGTTGTGGTGGAGCGCATAGCAACCAAATCATTGTCTTTGCCAGTGTTGAATAATATCTTAATGACGGTTGCAAAGAATACTCTCGAGGTTTCGGCAACCGACCTAGAAATAGCAGTCACCTACGAGATACTTTCAAAAAACGACACCCAAGGAAACGCAGTAATCCCCTCAAGATCACTCTCTCAATTCGTGGGGCTGCTTTCAGATCAATTGGTGGAGCTTGAGTCAAAAGAAGGAATACTTTTTGTGAAAGGAAAAAATCAAGAAGCGTCTCTGAAAACAATCCCAGCAGACGATTTTCCCGTCATCCCGCCGATCCAAAACCCCATATACACCATTTCAATACCAGCCCAGCTTCTTTGCGAGGGGATCGCACAGGTGGTGCACTTGGCGTCCCTTAATCAGACAAGGCCCGAAATATCAGGTGTGTTTTTCTCATTTTCTCCCAAAGAGCTCCGGGTGGTGGCAACCGACAGCTTCCGTCTCGGCGAAAAAATCATTCCCTTACAAAAAGGAGGGGGGCAGGCGCATTTCATCCTTCCCCAAAAGGCGGCGCGGGAAATCCTCACTATCTTGGGAGAAAAGAAATCTCCGATACAGATATCAATATCCTCCAACCAGGCGCTGTTTGAATATCATGCCCCCCAAGAGCCTTCAGAGCCCCACATTAAAATTATATCCCGCCTCATCGAGGGCGAGTACCCCAACTATCAGGACGTCATCCCCCAGAGCCACCAGACAAAAATTACGGCGAAAAAAACAGAGCTGCTTAATCAGCTGAAGGCAGCCAGTATCTTCTCAAATAAAATCCAGGAGATTCATATCACGGCAGATCCTAAAAGCAAAACCATCGAGCTGAATGCGAAAAATACAGAGTTCGGGGAAAACAAATCAACCCTCCATGCCCTCGTGGAAGGCAAAGAAGGAGAAGCTTCTTTCAATTGGAGGTTTCTTATTGACGGGATTTCCCAGATTAAGGCTTCAGACATTGAGTTTGGGATGAATGGTTCCGACGGCCCCGCCTCCTTACAAGGAGTGGGAGAGGAGGGGTACCGATACGTCATTATGCCTCTCAAGGTGTAGCGGGTTCTGCATCGCCTCTTTTGAGGTGCTGGATTGCGAACTCCATAAACCGGTGCCACATAGGGCCGGCTACCACAGACCCCGGTTCTTGTTTCATCAACTGTCCATTGTTATTCCCCTCCCAAACCCCCGCAACAATATCTTTCGTGTAGCCGATAATCCATCCGTCTTTGTAGTCCTGGGTCGTCCCTGTTTTCACAGAAACCCGTTCATCGGCAAAATACAAAGGAGACCGAGACCAGAATATCGGGGCCCTTGCCTCATTGTCTGCGAGAATGTCAGAAATCTCAGATGCGAGCAACGAA
>CAYYUL010000033.1:0-1177 GCA_964474915.1 uncultured Candidatus Saccharibacteria bacterium
CTTCTCAAACTCCTCAAGCGGTTTTCCTGGATGCTCTATGCCCTTCTGTTTCTGGCAGCGATGCCCTTGGCGAACCTGCGCTCTGAAGTATACGACGTGCTTGCCATTACGTTCATTGTGTTCTGGTTTGGATTCGCCAGGATGGAGCTCAAACGCAGGGTGTTTCTTGGTATCGTGCTGGTGTTCCTGTACGGCTTCCCCCCGGTCATTGCCATGAAGGGGACGCAGTATGGCTACTATGATTACAGCAACTACGTTAAGGCGAGTACTTGGCAGTTCTGCCTAGGCCAGAAAGCAGCGAGCCGGAACCGGAGAGCAAGACAGCGGAGCCAGAAAGTAGCAAAGCGGAACCGGAGAGCAAAGAAGCAAAGCCGGAAAGCAGCAAAGCGGAACCAGAGAGCAAAGAAGCAAAGCCGGAAACCAGCAAGGCGGAACCGGAGAGCAAAAAAACAGAGCCGGTAGTGCGGGGAGCGCGAGGGTCAACAGTTGAAGACCTCAAGGTGGGAACGGACAGCCCGCTCTCCTTTATTCGGAACTCGGCTAAGGCCTTTGCGTTCGTGGTGATAGGTCCGTTTCCTTGGCAGTTCTCTCTGCCTCGGCAAGCGGCTACCCTTGTAGAGACGGTTCCATGGCTCGTTCTACTGCCTTTTATCCTGCGCGGGATATGGGTGAAGTTCCGGGAAGACAGGCGCTCTCCATCTTTAGCTCTTGCGCTGTTTGCGCTTGGTATGTTTGTTATGCTCGCGCTCTTCATTAATAATTTTGGCATTACCATGCGCATGCGCATACCTGCCGTTTTGGCGCTCCTGCCGTTTCTTCCCTTTGCCCTGCCGAGGATAACCTCTCAAAAGTAACACAATGGATGTCGTTATTGTCTGTCATACCGAGTTCGGGTTTGGAGAAGGGAAAAGGATTATCTTCGCGAAGGAGGCGCAAGGAGGAGTCGCGAACGGGGTTCCAGCTCTCGTTAAGCTTGCAGAACGCTACGGTGCGAAGGTAACATTTGCCGTCTGTCCTGAGGTGGTTTCTCATTTTCCCAGAAGTACCGGTCATGAGATTGGACTCCACGTGCACCCGGGGCAAGAAGAGTTCAGGAATAAAACCTTCACATGGATGGTAGGAGACGAGTACCTTAAGAGACGCGTCAAGCAGAGTGTAAACTCAAGCGCGCTGAAGG
>CAYYUL010000033.1:1187-6877 GCA_964474915.1 uncultured Candidatus Saccharibacteria bacterium
ATCCAGACAGGCTTCACGCACGACGCCTCCGCCGTTCCCGGTTTGCGCACGTCCTACCTTGACTGGTCCAACCTGTCCAGGATGGCAATGCCCTACTGCCCCAGTAAAGAGAGCTATCAAGAGGAAGGGGAGCTTCCTCTCTTGATGGTGCCGGTCTCCTTGACTCTCTTTGGGAGAATGGTGAGCCCTGAAAGCGCTCCCGTGTGCGGATTGTCCTGGCTTGAGGCCGCATTTTCTGAGTACCATAAAGCGGGCGCGCCCGTGTTCCACATTGCGCTCCATTCTCCTGCGATGACGAATCCGTATCATGCCTCGGTCATGGAGAAACTTCTTTCGTTTATTGCCCAACACGATACCGTTAGGTTTAGGTTCTTATCGGAGGTACGCAGGTATTCCGGAAGAGAGTTGCGTGGGAGCGTTCTGCCCTATGCGTTTGCTGTGAATAGAGAGGTTATGCAGACCGTTCTGCGAAAGACCGGAGAGAAACTATTTGCATGGATGTCATGACTGTCTGCCCAATCTGTAAGCAACATAGAGGATTCACGAGTCTGCGGGATTACCGCAATACGTACGGGAGATTTATGTTATACGAGTGCGTAGAGTGCAGAGGGCAGTTTTGGGACCCGCTCTACAGCCCAGGACCTGGCTGGTACGAAGAAAGGGGTTCCTACGGGGTGTATGAAACAGTCGTGCCAAAGGTATCCAGGGCGTACCACACTCAATTCCTCCAGAGGTATCATGGATCTCTACAAGGGAAAGCCGTTCTTGACGTGGGGTGCGGTTCCGGGGAGTTTCTGGCAGAGCTCCAGAAACAAGGAGCTGAAGTGTGGGGGTTGGACTTTGACAGAACGGCGGTAGCTGCGGCGCGCAAACACTTCAATCTGCGCAATATCTTTACCGCTCCACTTGAAGAGTTTTCCAGGAGGCCCGATGTCCCGGCATTTGATATCATTACCTGCTTTGAAGTTCTTCAGTACGCCCAGGATCCTCAGGGCTTTGCCCAGGCGCTGAAAAGAGTCGCCAAGGGAACAGTCTTTGTGAGCGTGCCGGAGCGCGAACGCATGCTTGCCATGCTCGATCAGTGGGACTTTCCTCCGAACCATCTTACGAGATGGAATGGGGAATCCATCACGCGTCTGTTCACCAGTTGTGGGTTTCGCGTGGCTGCCATAAAGCACGTGGAGTCCTTGCGTATGCTTATGGGTTCTGTGAACGGGAGATTTCGTCTCGGCCTTGTGAAAAAAGCCGCGTTGGGACCCAAACGCCAAAGAGTCTTTTTTTCCCGATTTCTGTATGTTGTAGGGCGTTGGAAAGAATACGCCCTTGGGCTGATTCCCGCACTTATACTTTTAGCTTGGAGCAAAGCAAGCGGGAGAAAAAACGGCAGCATAGTTGTTGAACTTGTATGACTCGAGGAGTGTTTACTATAAGCATTGACCATGAGTTTGGGTGGGGGAGGCCCGAGCGCCTCTTCTCTTCAGAGGAGGCAAGCTCTGTGCGTACAGAGGCGGCAGTCGTGCGAAAACTCCTTAAGCTTTTTGAGGAGTTTCGGGTTCCTGTAACCTGGGCGGTTGTCGGCCATCTATTGGAAGTTCGTTGTTCCGCAGGCGAGATTATCCATCCTGAATATCCCCGTCCCGTGTACTTTGGAGAACATACCGATTGGTTTTTCCAGCATCCGGATCCGGGAGAGGTTCACGACCCCTTATGGTTTGATTCGGAGAACCTGATTCCAGAAATCCTTTCTTCGCCCGTGCGCCATGAGATTGCAAGCCATTCCTACGCGCATATCGCATTGGGAGCTGGCAACGTTAATGGAGAGGCGGTCAAGCATGATATTAACAAGGCCAGATCTTTGCATAAGGAGCGCGGGCTTCCGTTTGAGACGTTCGTGTTCCCCTGGAACAGCGAAGGATTTCACGCATTCTTGAAGGAGGCAGGACTGAAGAGATACCGGGGCACAACCTCCAGGTGGTATGACCTGCTTCCAGGAGTTCTGAAGCGCGCCGGCCGCCTTCTCGAATATTTTCTGCCAACGGCTCCACCCGCGGTTGTGCCGTCCTTTCACTCATCGGGACTCCTCAGTATCCCAGACAGCATGTTGCTTTTGAGGCGGGCGGGCATACGCAGAGTTGTGCCGGCGCATATGCTCTTGCGCAAGGCCTTGCGGGGTCTGCGCAGGGCCGTTGGGGAGAAGCGCATATTTCACCTCTGGTTCCATCCATTCAACTTCTGCTATGATACGGAAATGCAGCTCAATATTCTCCGAAAGATTCTCAAGGAGGCCGCGCGCTTGAGAGAGCAGGGCGCCATAGACATACTGACGATGGCTGAAATCCATGACCGAATGTAAAAGGCTTCGCTCGCGCGAACAGGCGATAGACCTTCACCAGAGGCAGGCCGGATTATTTGTTGATTGGTACGCAAGGGCTGAAGAAGATCCGTATTTCAACGCGTTCGCGTACGGAAGAAAGCAGTTTGCAGAGTTTCTTTCGCAGTGGCTTGACGCGCGCCTTCCGAAGGGTTCTGAAATACTGGACGTCGGGTGCGGTTCTGGCCCTGTCATACGGTATTTGAGAGAACGGGGATATCGTTCCGTTGGGGTAGAGCCCGCGCAAGCCATGAGGAGCGCCGCGTTAGCCGCGAACCCTTGTGTGCAGGTGCTCGACGCCACTGCAGACGCCCTTCCATTTGAGAACGAACGATTCCACGCAGTGTTTGCCATTGAGGTGTACCGGTACCTGGACGAACAGGATTGCCGCGCTGGGTACGAGGAGGCTTTTCGCGTGCTCAAGCCAGGCGGCTACTTTCTCTTTACCTTGGCAAATCGGTACGCCCTGCACGGATTCCCTCTGTTTTACCATTGCAAGAGATTGCTGAACTTGGTGCTAAGAAGAGAGACGCATTACGACCATTTTACAACGCCAGGTGCCACTAAAAGACAGCTTGAGGACCAGTTTGGGGACCAGATAGAAAAGATTGAGACGCGCGGCCTTGCCCTGGCTTTTCTGTATCCTTTGTATAAGATCAACCGTAAACTTGCCTCGCGCGTGGCCAGGGCGCTCGAGCCCCTGGACAAATGGATAAGTCAGCATGCGTTCTCTGTTCCCTTTGCTGCGAACCTCGTCGTTGTGGTTCGGAAGAAGGGGAATGGCCCGCATTGACACCCCCTGTTTTCATGGCTATAGTTGGGCTTATGAAGGTTATGGTAACAGGAGGAGCGGGTTTTATTGGTTCTCACCTCGTTGACCGCCTGATCAATAAAGACAACGAAGTGGTAGTTGTGGATAACCTTTCTACAGGCAGGAAAGAGAACCTGGCGCCAGGGGCGGTATTTTACGGACAGGACATACGGGATCCTGCGCTCCGCGGCATCTTTGAAAAGGAGAAGCCGGACATCGTATTCCACTTTGCGGCCCAGGCGAGCGTCGCGCGTTCTGTACAAGACCCTATTGAAGACGCAGATGTGAATGTGCTTGGTTCTCTGCGCGTGTACGAAGAAGCACGGAGGCAAGGAGTGAAAAAGTTTGTGTTTGCGTCTACGGGGGGCGCCCTGTATGGAGAAGATGGACGCCTTCCGGCCGGCGAATCAGACGAGCCCACTCCCCATTCTCCGTATGCCGTCTCCAAGCTGACCGTGGAGCGGTATCTCGAAGTTTTGTTCCCTGTGTACCATGTTCCTTATGCCATACTGCGCTTCGCAAACGTGTACGGGCCCAGGCAGGACCCCTATGGAGAAGCCGGGGTAGTTGCGATTTTCGCTGACCGGATACGGAAAGGGGAACAGCCCTTCATTCATGGCGATGGGAGACAGACCAGAGACTTTTTGTACGTAGGAGATGCCGTGGAAGCGAGCGTTGCGGCGCTCAAAGAGGAAGCGCGAGGAGTATATCATATAGGCACTGGCAGGGAGACCTCGATTAGTGAGCTCTTTAGGGTTGTGAAGGGAGATTTCGGCTCTTCGTTGAACGAGGCATATGATGAGGCGCGGCCCGGGGAACAGCGAAGAAGCTGCCTGGACGCTTCGAAAGCGCAGAGGGAGTTTGGATGGGTTCCCGCGACTTTACTGGAAGAAGGGGTGCGCCGTACGCAAGAATGGCTTGAAGCACATGACTGAGCTCACGCAACGCGGTACGAAGAACGCGGTACTGCAGAATGTGATTTGGCTTGGTCTTGGGGAGGGCATTTCGCGTCTTCTTTTACTGTCTCTCATGGTTTTTGCCGCGCGTCTGCTGGGCCCTGAAGAGTTTGGCATGTTTAGCTTCGCCTTCGCTTTTGTTTCTCTATGTGTGATTTTTGGAGACTTCGGACTTCCTTCAATCGTGACCAGAGAACTTTCTCAAGAACCAAGGCAAGAGAAAGAATTCTCTTCCCTCATCATTTTAAAATTTCTTCTTGCAGGAGGAGCATTTGTTTTGATGTGGGCAGGATCTTTTCTGGTAACGGTAGATCCTATAATCCGAAACCTCATCCTTGTTCTTGCTGTTTATATATTGACACGTGATTTTCTCGAGATTATCTTTGCATTCCTGCACGCAAGACAACGTATGGAGTATGAGGCCATTGCCAAAGTATTGCAGGCAGTGATCGTAGTTGGAATAGGATTTTTCTTTGTGAGTCGTATCCCATCGGCAGAGGTTTTGAGCTACGCCTTGCTTTTTGCCACCGTGATTGCTGAGGCACTTCTTTCTGTTCTTTTTTGGGTATTTTATCTTCCGTCTCCTGCCTTAAGACAGATTTTTATGTTTTGGAAGAGAGCACTGATTCTTTCATGGCCATTGGGGTTTGCGATGGCATTCGGAGCACTATACATTTATGCGGATTCGTTGATGCTCGGATTCTTTCGTGAGATTGTAGAGGTGGGTTGGTATAACTCAGCCTTTAGAATCATGGGAGCTGCCATGATCCCCATGACTTTCATTGCCGCGAGTTTTTACCCTTTGCTCAGCAGGCTTTTCAAAGAATCACAAGAGATATTTCAGGAATTATGGGATTCTCAGATGAAAATAATGATTATTTTGGCGGCGCCTCTTGTAATCGGTGGATTTCTAACAGCGTCCAAGATTGTCGATTTCTTCTATGGCGTTGAGTATGCGCCTGCAGTGTTTGCGCTTCAGCTCCTGATTTTTGCGGCTGGAGTACATTTTTTATATAATCCTTACGGAATGGCATTGATTATTTCGGGGCATCAAAAAAAACACTTGTATGGTACCGTTATCGTTGCGCTTGCAAATATTTTCTTTAATATTCTTTTTATCCCTCGTTTCGGTCTTTATGGGGCGGGTTTTGCTACGATTATATCCTATTTTTTGCTGCTCATTCTTGAAGCTGGGTTTGTTAGGCGATTTACCAATATCCGTATCTGGAATACCGTATTTACTCGAGCTTTTGTTGTAGCTATCACCGCAAGTTTGGTGATGGCGCTTGTCATTCAGCAGCCATTCCTCTCGTACGTATATGTTCCGTTGCTGATAGTGATTGGGATTTGCGCGTACGCAATTTCTTCATTCTTCTTATTTAAATTTATCTCGTAAAGGAACTCGAGGTGCTCGTCAGATGATTACATTAGATATACGAACAAGCCCTTCTTCGGTTGTATTGGTGTGCGTCCCCGTCTATAATGCGCAAGACGTGCTTGAAGCCACGCTGCGGAGTATCGTGGCTCAAACTTCCACACAATTCCATATTTT
>CAYYUL010000034.1:0-4906 GCA_964474915.1 uncultured Candidatus Saccharibacteria bacterium
CATGAAGAAGGGATTCATTCCGATTATCCCTCCCTCGCTTATCAAGCTCACTACCACTGACGGGCTTGGGTATTGGGAGAAAGGAGGAGCACAAGATTATTACCGGATATTCGATCCGGAAGAAGAGCACGGAGGATTCTATCTCGTGGGCACGGCAGAGCATGCTTTGGTGCCCATGCACAAAGACGAGATATTCTGCGAAGAAGACCTGCCCCGAAGATACGTCGGGTTTTCCAGCGCGTTCCGGCGCGAGGCGGGTTCCTACGGCAAAGACACCAGGGGGATGTTGCGGGTGCATCAGTTCGACAAAGTAGAAATGGTGAGCTTTACGCATCCAGAAAACTCAAAAGAGGAGCATAACCTATTACTCTCCATAGAACAGAAGCTTTGGGATTCTTTGAAGATTCCGTACCAGGTCGTGCAACTGTCCGCAGGAGACAGCTCTCTGCCTTCGGCTTCCACGATAGATATCGAGGCCTTTATGCCGGGGCAGAAAACCTACAGGGAAGTGAGTTCGGCATCCAACACCACAGACTTTCAGGCGCGGAGGCTGAATATCCGCTACAAAGGAAAAAGAGGGAAAGGGTTCGTGCATATCCTGAATGGAACGGGGTTTGCCATAGGGAGAACCTTGATTGCGATTGCGGAGAATTACCAGCAGAAAGACGGGAGTGTGAAAATCCCGAAGGTTCTCCAAAAGTATATGGGGATGTCTGAGATAAAGAGAAAATAGGGAAAAGAGAAAGGGACCGATTAGGAAACCGATCCCTTACGAGGCTGTTTAGAGCAGATGCTCTTTGCGGCGTGCTGTTCTCCATTTGATGATGCCCTGCACTGCTTCTATTGCATACACAATCACCGTTAGGAGAAGCGCCAGTGGCCACAGGATTCCTACTATAACCGCTACTGTGATGCGAGGCAGAGTACCAACGATATTCCGTCCCGCGCTGGTTGCGATCCAGTAGAAATTAACGGCCATGATGGAATAGAGATAGAACCAGTCCCTTCCTTCAAAGGGCAACATTGTACCGCTCCTTTCATGAACTCCATACTTTTTGGTTCTATCTAAAGTATAGCAATTTTCATAGGATTTGTCAAGAGCGAGAAAAAAGCCGAGTATGAACACCCGGCAATGAGGAGGATTCCTCGGAACCGTAGATTTACACCACGTCTTCTTCAGATTCCCTAGCGTGGCGCACCGACCTCTCGCCAAGAAGGAAGAGGCCAATGCAGAATGCTATGAAAAGAAAGAACAGCAGTGACGCTTCAGTGCCACCCAACATGAAAAACCTCCCACATTGTATGTGCTAGCCATATTATTGCCAGATAGATGATAGAATGTCAAGTTGCAAAGATAGGCGGGTTACGTAGGAATGTTTGAGAGAAGCAGAGCTTGACTGCGTTAACGAGAAGTTAAAAAGAAAAAAGACCGATCAGGAATCCGGTCTTTTGAGAGATTCGTACAGCGCGCCCAGGAGAAATACTATCAGCGTCAGGATATAGTATTCGGACATCTTGGCTTCTCCTTTTGTCCCAAACTTTTTTTATTTCTGTACGCTGCCTGGTTCTTTATGAGGAATCAAGGACAAACATCCGATTCCTGCGTACAGGATCGCTCCGAATATGAGCAGTATGGGCGTCAATGCTCCAGCTACCGCGCCATACAAGAGAGAAGATTTCATATCCTTTCCATCTTCCAGATCCAAAAGTGTGCAGAAACATCCGATTATGACCGCGACTAAGAGATAGGCGGCAACAGCACTCCACCACAATAGCTCCAACATGTCCACGCTTCCTTTCTCTGCCTTGTTTTGAACGAGCAAATTCTCTATAACGAGCTTTGCTCGATATATCGAACGAAGTTCGCTATACTGGAGTGTAGCATGAGCTTAGCTTCCATTCAAGAAGAAAAAACCGAGTATACATACTCGGTCTTGGAGCTTGGCCCGGCCGAGCTCCAGTGAAAGGTTAGGGCGTGTTGTGTTTGATATGCTTTCCGCCCCGTATCTGTTTAACCATGCTACTGATGATGATGGTGAATATGGTGCAAGTGATACTAATGTATTGCATCATCACAATGCCCAATATGAAGGGTGGCAATGCAGGCCACACCAGACCTGCGAGGATATTTATTGGGGTGGGACGTTGAGGTCCTCGAGTCAGTAGTTGTGCCACCATTCCTGCTACGACGAGGTAAGCGATTGCGGTAGAGAAGGGATATTCCGTGGATCTTGCGATCTGCTCCCTCCAAATTCCATCAACGAAGCTGAACACGAAAACGGCGAATGGATCCATTGTCAAACCCCCTACGCATTTTGTTCTTATTGAAGTATAATATACTTATGAATAGTTGTCAAGAGAGGATCATTGAGATAGATGGGTTGAAGGTGAACTATAAAATCGCGGGAGAGGGGACTCCTGTTTTGGTGTTGCATGGATGGGGAGGGTCCTCTGACTCCTGGAAGGCTGTGCAAGTCGGACTTGCACAGCATGGTTATCTGGTGATTGTTCCTGATCTTCCAGGATTCGGAAAAACTCTAGCTCCGAGGAGCATATGGGGACTGCAGGACTACTTATCCTTTGTGCATAAGCTTGCAGAGAAACTTTCATTGAGAAGTTTTTTCCTTATTGGGCATTCGTTCGGAGGGAGGATAGCGGTAAAGTTTGCGGTTCAATATCCCCATCTTCTTTATGGGTTGGTTTTGGCTGATTCTGCCGGCATTCCCGGCAGGCCAAGCCTTACAACGAAGCTCATCAGGCGGTTCGTAAAAATAGGGAAGATTGTGCTTTCTCTCCGCATATTCTCCTGGATGAGGGAGTTCGCAAAGGGCTTGCTCTATATTCTTTTGCGCAACAGCGATTATGTAAAAGCCAAAGGCATCATGCGAGAGACCATGAAGGAAATACTCAAAGAGAATATCTCTCCCAGCCTGCCCTTCATCATAACGCCAACGTTCATCGTATGGGGGGAGAACGATAGGATGACCCCGCTTGAGAATGCATATGTATTCCAGAAAAGCATTCCAAACGCCCAATTAAAGGTGTTTCCGGGCGTAGGTCACAGCCTTCATCTGAAGATTCCAGAGGAATGTGCTTCTGTCATCGCTGATTTTTTCAAGAAGAATGTATGAACTTAATCGCAATTTCTTTTTTCTTTTGGTTTATCTATGTTGCAAGGCAGATGTTTTTTTGGCTGTACCTTTGGCAGATCAAAGATTATCATATCGGAAGGTTTCTTGATCATTTCACTACTTTCAAAGGGAAACGGATCTTTTTGAACTATTTCTTTTTCGGCAAGCTTACTCTTTTGTTCGTTTCTTTTATTTTTCCCCTGATCTGGCCCATTATCCTTTTGTTCTACGCGTTTGAAGCGGGAAGAACTCTTTTGCACGCGTTCAGAAAGAACATTCTCGTGCCCGTACTCACGGCAAAGACTCTAGCGCTTCTTTTTGTAGGACTGCTCTACGTGAAGTTTCTCGTCCGTTTTCTTTGGAATAGTAATGTTAGCATTGATTCTCTATTTTTCTGGCTTTTGTTCTTCGATATCGCTTCTCCTGTCCTATTCTCTTTTTTGGTTCTTGTTTTTCAGCCATTCGCCGTATTGGGGAGAAATAGAATACTGGCTCAAGCAAGAAAGAAACGAGCAGAGCTCCCTTCGTTGAAAGTTATTGGCATTACGGGAAGTTACGGGAAAACTTCCACCAAAGAGTTTCTGGCGCATATTCTCTCAAAAAGATTCCGCGTATTGAAAACGAAAGAGCATAGGAATTCTGAAGTTGGAATTTCCCAGACCATTCTTAGAGAGTTGGATAAGAACCATGAAGTGTTCGTATGCGAGATGGGGGCGTACAATAAAGGAGGCATCCACTTGTTATGCGGCATCGCAAGGCCCTCCATCGGGATGCTTACCGGCCTGAACGAGCAGCATATGGCGACATTCGGGTCTCAGGAGAACATCATTGAAGCAAAGTTTGAGCTTATACGGGATCTTCCTCGAGAGGGCTTTGCTATTCTTAATAAAGACAATGAGCTGATACGCTCGCACGCTGGGGTGCAGATGAAAGGAGCCAAAGTTCAGTCTTCTCTATTCTGTTCCGCGAAAGAGAAGGCAGATGTCTTCGTGGAAGACATGCGGGAAGAGAGAGACAGTCTTTCTTTCAATGTATGTCTGAAGGAGGGAGATCGGGCTCAATTTCGTGTTCCTTTTGGAGGAAAACACAATGTGCAGAATCTTCTGTTGGCTATTGCCTGCGCGCACAGACTGGGTATGAGTTTGCAGGATATTTCCAATATATGCCGAGATATCCCTCAAGAACTGAATGGCTTGAGGGCGCAAAAGAGCGCATACGGATTCGAAGTGATTGATTCCTCGTACTCCGCAAATCCTGACGGAGTATTGGCTGAGATAGAGCACCTTGCCTTATGGAAGGGAAAGAAAGTCGTCGTGATGCCTTGTCTGATTGAGTTGGGCAAGGCCTCTCAAGAAGTGCACAGGAGGATAGGAAAGAAGATAGCCAAAGTCTGCGATCTGGCAATCATTACGACAAGGGACAGGTTTGAGGATATGCGAGAAGAAACGGACAAGGTCATATGCATGGAACATTCAAGGGAGATAGCGGAAAAAATTCAATCATTCTGCAAAGAGGGAGATATCGTACTCTTGGAAGGAAGAGTCCCTTCCAAGCTTAGCAAGTTTTTACTACAGAAATGATCAAGCCCCTATCTATTTCCTTGTCTCCCAATACGGAAGCAGACGATGTCTGGCTGGCGTTCCGCATGATATTCCAGCCGTGGAGATGGCAGAAGGGAAAAGAAGTTGCGGAACTGGAAGATTCATTCCGGAACTATCTCGGAGTCCGATCTGCCGTCGCAATGAATAGCGGGAGGTCGTCCTTGATGGCGATTC
>CAYYUL010000034.1:4925-6789 GCA_964474915.1 uncultured Candidatus Saccharibacteria bacterium
GATCTGGAGCAGGGGAGCGAGGTTTTCTTGCAGGCGTTTACCTGCAACGCGGTGCCAAATCCTGTTCAATGGCAGGGCCTGCGTCCTGTGTACGTTGACTGCATGGAGAGCGATTTCAATATGGACCCGCAGGATTTGGAGAAGAAGATTACTCCAAAGAGCAGGGCGGTCATTGTGCAGCATACCTTCGGCATTCCGGCTGATTTGGATGCGATTATGGAAATATGCAGGAAGCACAATCTTGTCCTCATTGAAGATTGTGCCCATGCCTTGGGAGCTTTGTATAAAGGAAGAAAGGTGGGAACTTTTGGGAAGGCCTCGCTCTTCAGCTTTTCCCGGGACAAGGTGATTTCCTGCGTGTACGGGGGAATGGCTGCCACCAATGACAGCGCGCTGGCTGTAAAACTGCGCTCATTCCAGCAGGAAGCAGGATATCCTTCTCCTTTCTGGGTTTTCCAGCAGCTTCTCCATCCTTTCCTGATGAATGTTGTCATATTGCCCACCTATCAGGTGTTTGGGAAGTATCTCCTTGTTCTTTTCCAGCAGTTCGGGATCTTCTCCAAAGCGGTGCATTGGAAGGAGAAACAGGGAAAGAAACCCGCCTATTTTCCCAAGGCGCTTCCCGCGGCTTTGGCAATCCTTGCCCTCAATCAATTGAAGAAGCTTGAGCGTCTGAATCTTCACCGCAGAGCAATCTCTTCATTATATGCAAAAGCCCTCCGCCTTCCCAAGAAGGAAGGGATATGCCTGCGTTTTCCCGTTCTGCATCCAAGAGCCCATGAGATCATGAAAAAATTCTGGAAGCAGAACATTCTTATCGGAGACTGGTATACAAGCCCTGTGGCTCCAGACGATACCATTGCAGGAAGCGTGGGGTACCAAAAAGGAAGCTGTCCCGTGGCTGAGAAGCTGTCTTCAATGACCCTGAACCTTCCCACGCACATCCGCATATCAAAAAAACAGGCGCATGATATTGTTTCTTTGCTTCAGCAATATGGAAATTAGAGAGATACAAGAAAAAACTCTATGGGAAGGATTTCTCGCAGGATGCTCCGAAAAGACATTTTTGCATTCGTGGTCTTGGGGGGAGTTTCAAAAGGCAATGAGAGAAAAGGTATGGCGCCTGGGATTCTTTGAGGGGAATACTCTTTGTGCTGCCGCTTTGGCGGTGCGGGTGAGGGCAAAGAGAGGAGTATTCGTTCTTGTTCCTCACGGGCCCGTCCTCGAGGATTCAATGCTTCATGATAGGGAAAAGAAGAAAGAGATTCTTTTACTTTTGCTGGAAAATCTCAAGAAGTCGGCATTTCAAGAACGAGCGAGTTTTGTGCGCATCAATCCCATTTGGGAACGAAATGAAGAGAATGCCGATCTGTTCGGCGAGATTGGGTTCAGGAGGGCCCCTATTCAAATGCATCCTGAAGCTTCCTGGAAGCTCGATATCTCTTTACGAGAAGAGGAGCTGTTCTCTCGCATGAGAAAGACAACCAGGTATCTCATACGCCAGGCCCAGAAGAATCCAGACATTACGGTAGAGCAGAGTCATGATACGGCTGATATCCAAATCGTTGCCAAGCTCCATACGCTGGTGTCCAAACGCCAGAGCTTTGTTCCTTTTTCCTACGAGTACCTGGAACGGGAGTTTTCCATATTCTCAAAAGAGCACGAGGCAGCTCTTTTCCTCGGAAAAGCGAATGGAGACATCGCGGCGGCCTCTTTCGTGCTGTTCTGGAGCGGAATCGGATTCTACCACCACGCGGTATCAAAACCTCAGTATGCAAAGCTTTCTCTCCCGTACCTTCTCCAGTGGGAAGCAATCAAAGAGGCGAAAAAATTCGGGCAAGACGAGGCAGCGAATAACCTTGGG
>CAYYUL010000035.1:0-6546 GCA_964474915.1 uncultured Candidatus Saccharibacteria bacterium
CCCTGGGGCAAACCTCCTGTGAAGAAAAGGGTTCCCGCAACAATGGCGCCCGCGATAACGACAGAACCCGGCAAGAGCAGGTCTTTCAGCTGAATTGGTGATTGTTCTTCCGTCATATGAATATGGATAAATTAATGTTTATTGTTTGGATGCATTTTAAAAAATTCATATGCGGAGGTTGCAGCTACCGCCCCCATGGCAGCGGCAGTGATATCCTGCTTGAAGCTTCCGAAGTGCTGGGTCGCGTCTCCTGCGGCAAACGCTCCGGGAACATTTGTTCTCATCATAGTATCTGCCTGAATGAATTGGTCCTTATCCAACGCAAGACCAAGACTCTCGGGAAGCGCGGTGTCTGGATCAAACCCGATCTCAATGAAAAGTCCGTCGATACGAAGCTCTGGATTTCCCTGGAAGGGTTTGGAAAGAACAATCTTCTCCAGCATGCTGTTCCCCACGATCTCTTTCACGTCGGTTTCCAGCATTACTTCCACTTTCCCTCCAAGATTTTTCATGTGTTCCAAGTTCACGGGTTCCGCTGTTATTTCCCTCTCTCTGGAAATGAGATATATCTTTTCCGCGTATTCAGCCAGAAAGTTCACGCCTTTCACGGAAGAATCCCCTCCTCCCACCATTGCAACAGTCTTTCCTCCGTACAAAGGCCCGTCGCACGTCCAGCAGTAATGCACTCCCTTGCCCACAAGCTCTTTCTCTCGGGGAAGATTCAGGTGGCGTCTTCTTGATCCTAATGCAAAAATGACCGTCTTGCCTTCGTATGCATTCCCTTCGCTTGTAGATATGTGAAACCCGCTATTCCGCTTCCCTACCTCCTTTGCCCACTCTTCAACGATTTCAGCTCCCAAAGATTCTGCCTGCGACCTCATAGTTTTCATCAAGTCATACCCGTCAACTCCAGCTGCGCCGGGGTAGTTCTCGATCTTCCCCGCAGTCGCAGTTTCCCCTCCGAACTCTCCTGCAATCACTAAAGTCTTCATCTTGTATCTCCCCGCATACAAAGCCGCGCTCAAGCCAGCTGCTCCGGACCCAATGATGATGAGGTCATATATCATACCCGACTATTATACCTCAATATCCGTCACAACGGAAATGTTCTTCATTTCCCGCAAAATGCGGGCGGGAGTTTCAGAAAGCGTTCCTTCCAAAGCAAGTAATCGTTCAAATGCATTTTCCTTTTCTTGTCCTGTAACGGTGCAGACTCCGCAATCTACCATGGTTCTGAGAAACGTCATTGTGGTAGTCGCCCGCAAAGGAAACTCGCTCTTTTCTTTGGTCGCGTCATAGGAGATAACCCATTGGGAGGGATTCTCAAACAGGAATGAGAATCTGCTGGGATGTTCCGGGTAGGGCATCATGCCCGCAATATGTCCGTCAGGTCCCATGCCAAAGGTCGCAACCACCCGCCCTAAAGGGTTATTCGTTTTCCACGCTCTCAATGCTCCTTCAAAACGCTCTTCAAGCTCTTCCAGCGCCTCCCCTTCCCTCACTCTCGTGTCAATCCAGTGCACTCCCTGTATGGTTGCCTTGCGATAGAAAAGAGTTCGAGCCAATTGAGCAAAATTATTTACATGTTCATCGGCGCTGAACCGCTCATCAAGCATCGCAATGGTATAAAAAGAATCAAGAATGGCGGGATTGACGGATTCCAAAAGTTCGAGGGAAGAGCCTCCTGAAGATAAAAAGAGGACTCCATAATCAACGCCGTAGGGAGACCTTCTCTGCTTGAGCAAAGCCTGCAGGATCAATCCTGCTTTTATCTTTGCCTGTTCTTTGGTTTGTTCTCTGATGATTTCCATAAGAACCTTTCGTTTCGTTCAAGAACCTTGTTCTCTGATAAGAATGGGTGTCCTCCGAACTGGTTCCTCATCACGGAAAGTATCTTGCCCGCATAGCTCGGATTCTTTTCAGACCGCACCCGGAAAAGAACGGAATCCTTGATGACCGGGGTTTCAACATGGAACTTCCGTGCGGTTTTGACCGTCCATTCCCCTTCCCCTGTACGGCCCACAGACCCTCCCACCTCCTTTAGGTCTTCTCCGAACGTAGCGTATCCTTGTTCCAGCCATTTCATCAGACGCGACTCCACAATGCTCCCATGGTTATATAGGTGTGCGATTGCTTGCAAAGAAAGAGCATACGGGCCTTTCTTCAAAAGAGCGAATCCTTCCGCAATGGCCTGCATCATGCCGTACTCAATTCCGTTGTGCGCCATTTTCACAAAATGTCCCGCTCCCGAGTTCCCCATATACCGGTATGAATCTTTGGCAGCAAGGTCGCAGAACAAAGGTTCCGTTCTTTTAAAAATTCTCTTATCCCCTCCCACCATGAGGCAGGCTCCATTTCTTGCTCCTTCCCTGCCTCCTGAAACCCCCGCGTCGAGAAACGCAACCCCGAGACGGGAAAGCTTTTTTGAGCGGCGCCTAGAATCCTCGTAGAACGAGTTGCCTCCGTCAATAATGACGTCTCCTTTCTGCAGAAGAGGCGTACATTCATTGAGCACCTCGTCTACGGGTTTTCCCGCAGGCACCATAAGCCACACCAGACGAGGCAAAGAAAGCCGACTCATAAGATCCTGTATGCTCGCTGCATCTCCTTTCTTGTGCGCGTCAAATCCAACGACTCTCCAGCCTTTCTGGCGTAGACGGAACGTCATGAGTTTGCCCATTTTTCCGAGTCCTATAAATCCTATCTCTTTCTTCATATAGTTTTATTTTGAGGATGAGATGCGGAAAAAACAATTTCTTTGCGTTTAATATGTTACAAGTTTTACCGCATTCTCTTTCCACGCTTTCAGGATAGGGTCGATGAATCTCCAGCTCGCCATGATTTCTTCGGTTCCCACGAACAGCGTCTGGTCGCCCTTGATGCAGCTCAGGAGAAGCTTCTCATAGGCCTCCGTAAACTCATGTTCCTTGAATGCCTCCCGATAGTCAAAGGTAAAGTTCTTCTCTTCTATGGCCATTTCTGATCCCGGTTTCTTCACCCAGAAGGAAATTGAGATGCGCTCCTGGGGCTGGATTTGATACCGCAAGACGTTTTTGTAATGCGAAGATCCTTGAGGGCATAGGCAAGGGCTCATATGGCGGAAGGTCACGATCACCTCGGCTTTATCTCCTGCCATCTTTTTCCCGCTTTCCAGGAACACGGGAACTCCTTTCCACCCCTTATTCCGCAGAAACATATGTATGGAAAAGTATGTTTCCGTCCGAGAATCGTTCTCTACGCCTTTTTCCTGGAGATACCCCTCATACTGTCCTCTCTTTGTAGAGCGCGACACTTCAAACGTATTCATCTTGGGAAGAGAAGACAGGATTTCCCTGCGCTTCTCGCGTATGGAAGCCGAATCAAAGATTCCGGGATTCTCCATAAGAAACAAGGCGAGCAGTTGGAGAAGATGATTCTGCCCCACGTCCCTCAATGCCCCGATGCCTTCATAAAAAGAACCTCGTCCCTCAATCCCCTTTTTCTCATGCAGCGTTATGGAAATGGATTCAATGGCGTTCTCATTCCAAGAATCGCGCAGGAACGAATTTGAGAATCGGAACGCCAGAATGTTCTGCACGGTTTCCTTGCCAAGGTAATGGTCGATGCGGTAGATCTGCTCTTCCCGGAACAGTGTCCCCAGAAGGCGGTCCAGCTTCTGGGCGGTCTTTAAGTCTTTCCCGAAAGGCTTCTCCACGATGACTCTCGTCCACCCCTCTTCGGGGCTGCAGGGCTTGGTCAATCCCGACTTGGCAAGGTTGCGGAAAATGCCTTCGTCATACTGGGGAGGGACGGCGAGGTAGAACAATTTGTTGGAGCAGACGCTCCACCCGTCGTCTTGCATGCCAAGCATCTTGGCCAATCCTCCGTACCCCTGCAATTCGTCAAAAAGCCCCTGCTGGTATCGCAAGGTCTTCACGAATTCATCCACTTTCTCGCCCTTTTCTCCAAACCCTAAAAGGATTTCTTTCACGAGAGTCCTGAAATCCTCATCCGGCAGGGATTGCCTCGAGAATCCCACAATCTGAAACAACGAAGGCAGCGCTCCCTTCTTGTACAGCTGGAACAAGGAAACAGCCAGCTTGGTGCGCATCAAATCTCCCGTAGCACCGAAGATGACGAAGATGGTAGGAAGAAGATTTGTCTTGGTCTCCATAGGAAACCTTCATTATTGTATTCCGAGCAGCTGCTGAAGTTTTCTTCGGTCAAACCCAATGACGATATTCCCGTCAACATCAATAACAGGCACTCCCAGCTGGCCGGATTTCTTCACCATGGCGTCTCTGGCCTGGAGATCCACGACCACGTCCTTTTCTACAAAGGCGACATTGTGCTGCTTAAAGAATTCTTTCGCTGACTTGCAGTACACACACGTTGGCGTGGTGTACATGGTAACGTTTGGCATTATGGTATGAAAATTAATGAGTAATAATATCCTCTTGCAGTATACCACTTTTTTCAACAAAAGAAAAAGAGGGGGGTTAATCCCTCTTTGGTAGTACTAACATGAAGAGCACAAAGCTGCAAAGAATAAGCAAGAGAACAAAAGAGAACAGATGAGGAGGCCACCAGAGCGCAATCTTGATACGCTCCGTTAGCGGCGTGGGGACAAAATACGTCCCAAAATCATATTCTTCATACTCAAGCTCCTCGCTGTAAAAGAACTGGGTAATGAGGCCGAGGAGGAGCCATATGGCAACTCCCCAAAATACCGCTTCCATAAAAACACCTCCTGTAGTTCTATTGATAAATATAGTCCTGTAGTATGCCCCTATCAATCTGTTGCTCGCCCTGGGTGAGCTAAAAGAAAAAGCCGTGGGCGAACCATACGGCTTACTATCTTGCTCTGAAGGAACCTACGAGCCGACAACACCTCCATCAGGAAGAGAGTAAATTCCTCCATAGAGTCGAGAGGCAGCTATTCTTGCCGCCCTAATTTTTGCCTTGGGATCTCCTGAGTCAAACACCCTTAGTTCTTCTGCAGTCAACTCCCTCTGGAAATCGCTCCTCCATTGTTCTGGAGTTAAATTCCTCTCTTCACGGGTATGATCGCAGTAGACACGACCACATACAGTACAAGAACCAGGCATTCTTTCCTCCTCACAGTTAAATCGTTTACTGAAAATACCTTACTCTATATTTGATAAATTATCAAGGTATCAGGACTCCTGTACATACATATATCGTACCCAAAAGAAAAAGCCGAGGTTGCATGCTCGGCTTGACCTCAACTCTCACAATGAAATAAGTTCTGCTTCAAGACTGATAAAATGAGTTTCTATCTGCGCTGAGGGAAAATGAGAAGCCAGCAACTCTCGCGCTTTCCGAAGTTCCTGCTTATGAAATTCCACTTCTGCTTGAGGGCTTTGGAACTCTTTACTCACGCCGTATGCGCCGCAATCTTCATGCTGGATAAACAACATGACTTCAGGCTGATGAAGCTGATCAGAGAGCCGTAACTGCTCCAATTCGAAGTTATCAATCTCGCCGTCCGCAATGAGAGATTTTACTCCTCCGGCAATCGAAACGAGATCATACCCTCCGGGAAATCGAGCACCCAAGTAATGATTGAGAGAATTCCTTAGTCGAAAATCCATACAATGGACCACCACCGCTGGACATTGAGTATGTTGTTGCATTCTGCTCCTCATGAAAAATGTGCTGTAAAATATATAGCAAAAGTGACTAAAAAGTCAATGGCTAGAAATTCACTAGGGCAACAACCTTCTCTTGCAGCACCTCCAGCACTCCCCCTGCGATGGGAATTACCTGGGGTTTCCCGTCCCGCTCAATGACCAAATCCCCTTCTTTCAAAACCGCAACCAAGGGAGTGTGGCCTTCAAGCACCTGAATGGAACCCTCTTGAGTTGGAAGAGTAAGGGATTGCGCCTCTCCCTCGAATATTTCCCTGTCTATTGCAAGAATGGAAAGTTTAAAGCTCATACTTCAGATACGGAACCCTTAAGGTAGAACGCAGACTCCTCTTTCGCATCGTGCTTGCCTTCAACGATTTCCTTGAAGCTCCTAATGGTTTCTTCCCTTGATACGTACTTCCCTTCTCTGCCCGTAAATACCTGGGCAACGGAAAACGGCTGGGAGAGAAATCTCTGGATGCGCCTCGCGCGAGCCACCACCAGCTTGTCTTCGTCAGACAATTCCTCCATGCCTAAAATGGCAATAATATCCTGCAGTTCTTTGTAGCGCTGCAGTATCTCCTGCACTCTCCGCGCCACGAGGTAATGCTCCTGTCCTACGATGCGGGGATCCAATGCGGAGGATCTGGAAGCCAAGGGATCAACGGCAGGATATATCCCGAGAGACGCCAGCTCGCGGGAAAGCACTACCGTGGAATCTAAATGAGAAAACGTGGTGGCTGGAGCGGTGTCGGTAATATCATCATCCGGCACATAAATAGCCTGCACAGAAGTAATAGAGCCCTGCAAAGTAGAAGTGATGCGCTCCTGGAGTTTTCCCATATCGGTAGCCAAAGTAGGCTGGTACCCTACGGCCGATGGCATTCTTCCCAAAAGCACGGACACTTCGGATCCC
>CAYYUL010000036.1:0-6490 GCA_964474915.1 uncultured Candidatus Saccharibacteria bacterium
ACCCCAAAATACCAATCTCGTCCATGGAAAAACTTCTCGGTATGTGATAGAAAATAAAGGTACTCGCCTATGGCGAGTCCTGGGCATTTTTACGTTCGGCAGAGACGCCTCACTAAAATGCCCCAAAGCCAAGCAGTTGGCTTTGCTCCCGTAGTTTAACGGACAGAATGAGGGATTGCGGATCCCTTGATACAGGTTCGATTCCTGTCGGGAGCACATGCAGCTGTCAGATTCCATTGGCATGATTCCGGGGGTAGGCCCGGTATTTCAAAAACGACTCAAGCAGATAGGGGTCGAGTCTGTGCACGACCTGCTTTTTCATTTCCCCAGATCATACCAAGACCTCTCTCAAACAATCTCCGTAGGAGACATCAGGGAAAATCAGGATGCATGCGTAAAAGGAACCCTGCAGGACATCCAGGAACAGCGCACGTTCAGAAAACGCATGTCCATTACCGAAGCCCTCCTGCAAGATACCACAGGGAGCATACGCATAATCTGGTTCAATCAGCCCTACCTCATAACAACGCTCCATAAAGGAGAGGAGATCTGCTGCGCGGGACGCGTGGTGCGAGACAACAAAGGAATTGTTCTTTCCAATCCTTCGTATGAAAAACTGACGCATGGAGAACTCACGCACCTGGGCCGCATCATTCCTCTGTATCCTGAAACAAGAGGCGTCTCTTCCAGATGGCTACGGACTATCATAAAATCCTTGCTCTCCGTAATCTCTCTGCAAGAAACTCTTCCTCTTTCCTTAGTTTCCGAAAAAAAACTTTTCCCTTTCCGAGAAGCGCTCTCTGAAATTCATTTCCCGACCTCTTTTAAAAAAACAGAGGAGGCCAAACGCAGATTCGCTTTTGAAGAGCTGTTTTTTATTCTTCTCTTTGTACTATCAGAACGCAAGAAAATATCCTCGGTGAAGGCGCATGCGATCCTTCTTCAAGAATCCCTGATGAAGCGCTTCACAGACAGTCTTCCCTTCCGGCTCACCGACTCGCAGAAGAAATCGGCATGGCATATTCTCAAAGACATGGAAAAGCCCCGTCCCATGAACAGGCTCCTGCAGGGAGACGTGGGATCCGGGAAAACCGTGGTGGCTGCCATGGCAGCTCTCTCTGCTGTAAAATCCGGATGCCAAGCAGTGTTCATGGCTCCCACGGAAATCTTGGCTAAGCAGCACTTCAAAACGGCAAGCCAGCTCCTTTCCAAATTTAGATGCACCATAGGGCTTCTCACGGGGTCTGCAGACCAGTTCATTTCCCCAAAACTCCCCAATGAGGCAATAGAAATATCCCGCGCGAAACTTCTAAAAAAAGCTCTGGCAGGAAACATTGATGTTTTTATCGGAACCCATGCGCTCATCCAGGACAAAGTGAGGTTTAACAAACTTGCCCTGCTTGTCGTTGACGAACAGCACCGATTCGGGGTGCGCCAAAGGGCCCGCCTTCTCCGCCAACCTACGGATTCGGCGAGGCAAGCAAAACCTTTAATACCGCATTTGCTTTCTATGACTGCGACCCCGATTCCAAGAACATTAGCCATGACTATATACGGAGACCTTGATCTCTCGATTATTGACGAAATGCCAAAAGGAAGAAAACCAGTCATTACAAAAGTTGTCTCTCCTCAAGAACGGGACAGCACGTATACGTTTCTCCGTAGAGAAATATCTGAAGGGCGGCAGGCGTTCGTCATTTGCCCGCGCATTGAGTCCCAGAAAGAAAACGGGGCTGAGGTAAAAACAGTGGAAGATGAATATGAAAAGCTTTCCAAAAAGATCTTTCCGGACTTGAAACTGGCAATGCTCCACGGAAAAATGCGTGCAAGAGAGAAAGACGAGGTAATGAAAAGGTTCAGGAACGGAAAAATAGATGTTCTTATTTCTACATCTGTGGTGGAGGTGGGCGTGGATATTCCCAACGCTTCTCTCATGCTCATTGAGGGAGCGGAGCGATTCGGATTGGCCCAGCTCCATCAGTTCCGGGGCAGGATTGGCAGGGGAAGCGCGCAGTCTTACTGTTTTCTTTTTACGGAATCTGCATATCAGAAAACAAACGCGCGCTTAAAGATGCTTGCTCGCTCTGAAAACGGGTTCGCTTTGGCGGAAGAAGATTTGAGACTGCGGGGCCCCGGAGATTTCAAGGGAATAAAGCAGTGGGGCATTCCGGACTTTGCCATGGAGCATCTCACCAACCTCGAGTTAGTAGAGGAAGCAAGGGAAGCCGCAAAGAAAATATTGGAAAGGGATATCACGCTCAAAACCTATCCCCTGCTGCGGCAGAAAATCCAGGAACTGCGAGAAAAGCTCCACCTTGAATAGCTATGCTATAATGAAATCAAGCAGTGCGTAATATTTCAAGAAATTTGGCAGGGGTGGTGATTACTACTCTTTTAAATCTTCTGAGTGCAAGAAGTTCCTTGTCTCCTGTAATAATATATGCGCAATTCCCAGCGAGGGCTGCTTCCAAAACTCTATTATCAGGATCATCTCGTAAAACTTTGATTGTTTTCGAGGGATATACGCATTGAAAATATTTCCGTATCTTTTTCTCAAGGAGAACGAGGTTTGCTGTATCAAAGCGAAACTTTCCGAAAAGAACGCCAGTCAACTCCATAATGAGAGGGGGAGAAATAACTCCCTTAATCTGTTTCCCAATGACGAGCCGTAAAAGTTCTTGAGGTTTTCCTCCAAAAACAAAAGCGGATACCAATACATTGGTATCCAGCAACACAGCCGTCCTAGCGTACCTTTCCATGCCGAAACCCTGCTACAAGCCTATTGACATCTTCTTCGCTTGCAATTCCGGCAATCTTTCCCTGTTTTCTTCCGTACGCGAACAGCTCTTTCCATTCTTGAATTTCCTGCAAATACAGACGCAGCGCTTCTCGTATGAGTTCGCTTCTGTTCCGATATTCTTTTTTTGCAATGCGATCAGCCTCTTGTACTAACTTCTGAGGCAGCGCAATGTTAAACATTTGAGTCTTCATACAATGATTGTATATAATCTCCGTTTCTTGTCAAGCGCATACGGCGCAGAAAATCCAGGAACTGCGAGAAAAACTCCATTTTGAATAAGCGAAGCTAGAAAGGAGATATCTCCTGCCATCCGGGGAACGGAAGGGAAATAATAACGGTTTTTGTTCCGGTACACGAGAACCCGCTTGAATCGGTGATCCGCTGAGTCACCTGCTGCGGTCCGAGAGAAGTGAACTTCACGTTCTTTGGATTTTGCTGTGTAGAGCTTGCAGGGATTCCGCTCTGGAAGGTCCATAACCATGAAGACTTGGAAGCTCCTCCGTATACTTGGGAAGTATCCGTAAAATCAGTATTCTCATTAATCCCCGGGTTCAAAGGACTCCAGGCAAAGTCTGAAGTCGGATATTGATGCGCGGCGGTCGCGAACGAAGGTCCTGTGGTAAACGCGCTCGCTGCATTCTGGCTGTCCCACACCTTCACCCTCCAGTAATACGTCGTGTTGTAGGAGAGCTGATAGGGAGCGTACTGGAAAAAAGAGCTTACAACCTTCCCTGAATCTTTCTCTGGGGAAGAAAAGTCTGAATTGTTGTCTATCTGTACTTGATAGGCCGACTGGCTGTCTCCAGGATCTGTAAACTGCCAGGAGACTACAATGGGCGGGAAGACAAAACCGCAGTAGTTTGCGCTTGAGCTGTTTGTTGAAAGACCGGTCGCCTGGGGAGGAGTGTTGAAGATGTTGGGCAGGGTGCTCACCTTATAGCTTGAGCTCGCGCAAGACCCTGGCTCTGTACAGTTAAAGCTTACCCATCCTATAACATCTCCTCCCCACGCCCATCCATGGAATTCTCCCGCGGGAATAGCAAGGGAAACGCCGTAGTCGGCTCCCGTATCACCTGCGTCTTTTCGCAGCTTGATCCAGCCGTCCCAACCCCCGGAATCCAAAGATGTTCCTCCTGAGCAATCCGCGTTTACTGCTCCCGCGCACGCCCTTACCCATCCTGAAGCGTCGCCGTTTGCAGGGTTGAGTTTTGCGGAATAGTTGGGAACTGAAGGGAAAGGGCCTGCTGGATTGAACTTGATCCATCCGACATTTTCTGACCAAGCGTATCCCGACATATTCCCTGTCATAGGATCAATATGCGCTCCATAACTCACGGCTTCGCCTCCTGTAGTATTATTCAAGCTTATCCACCCGATGGTTTCTGACCACGCCCATCCTGAAACATTCTCTCCCGCCCCCGCCTCCGCTTGATTGCCGACAAACGAAGGAATAAATCCTACGTACGAAAACAAGATTGCAAGAACAAAAGCAATGCAAAGCGATGCTCCGAAGAAGAGCTTGCTCATTATTGTTTATAACAACTATATATAACTGAGCCAGCTGCTGCGCTAAAAGGTCCTGTGCGCAGCAATGTGTATCCGTTGGGGCATTGACAAAATTTGTTCGCGTCGCATGAAGCAGGGGCGTATGCTACACATACAGTTGGTGCTGATGGAGTATCGTTCGTACATTGTCCATACAGTCCCTGGGCCAATACAGATGATGGAGGAGTTCCCGCAGAGCACAATCCCACCATTACGCCCCAGAGATCGCTGGTGGGGTTCGTACCGATAGCTGATTGAGTGCAACTGTTATTCCCTACGCAAGAATCAGTTTCTTTTATGGATGCGAGAGCATAGTAGGCAGCGTTCGCCTTTTCGTTCTCGGAGGGATCTCCGGTCGTTCCAGCTTGAATATTCCAGCCGAGAGACTTGATGCTTTCTCCTGTGGGACAGGTAAGCGTCAGGGTGCAGGTTGTCTGTCCAATCGTATGGCACTGCGCTCCCTTCAAGATTACGTTTGCTCCTGCCCACAGCCAAGACGTAATGCAGGATGTGCCAATGCAATATCCTGTGGTCGACCCTATGGAGTTCGCCCATAAATTGCCTAATTTGGTTTGAAATGTTGAGCTTACGTTCACAGGGGCTGATACGTTACCAGCCGGTGGGGCCGCTGCGGGAGGAGCCCAAGCGAATACATATGCTCCCATGAGGAATAGAAGGGAGATTGCCACAATGAAGTACGAAAAAGAAATGAATGAAACCTTGAACATATTATTGGGCGGGAGCGGTTAATGATTCTAAAAGACGCTTCTGTTCTTCTAGGGACAACTGGCTGGAAGAAGTATCGCTGGGAGTGGAAAGATTCTTGAGTATATTCCTTTTTTCTTCTGCCGAAAGAGAAGACGCAGATGCTGGAGCAGTAAGACTATCCAAGATTTTTTTCTTTTCTTCCTCGGTCGGCTCATTAAAGGTACGAGGAGCTACAATCGTTTCACTCTGAGGGAAGAATCTTCTCACGGCAAAAAATCCGGCTATCAAAAAGGCTGCAATAAGAATGAGGAGGAGGATTTTACGCGGAGAACTCTTGAACCACTTCATAAGTCCAATATATCAAATATCAAGAGAGGGCGTCCAGGCCTTTTCCGGCTGTTTTGCGAGCGAAACAATTTTCTGCATCTTGTCTTTCATGGTTCCAACTGTATCAGATTTGAGAGAAAAAGAAAAAGCGCCGGTTGTTTTGAATAAACGGCGCCCCGCGAGCACAACTCTAAGTACAATTTCTATTTTACGCACACCGCGCAAGTTTTTTGAAATTGATATGTGGGGGGGCTTCCGGCGGCAAGGGATTCATAGATGGGAGCCATTCCGCCGTAAGCGTCAGAAAGAACGGGACCTGAAACACATTGAGCATCGCCAGTTGCTGCGCCTCCACCACCGCCGGCTACGTAGGTATGATACATTTTTCCTGTGTATGCGAGAGTTGAAGGACTTGCGCAGGAATCAGAGCCTAAAACAGTATAGCCATTGCCTCTTACTCCCGCAGCCGAATCCACATACCCCTTGGTGGCTGCGTCATCTGATGCAATTGGGGTCGCTACCTCCCGTACCTTATTGAACCCAGCAGATACCTCACCTGCAACCTTTAGCAGGAAGGAACCAGGGTCTGTTGTTCCAATGCCCACCTTTCCTTTGTCTATGATTAACCCGTTCACCGCTCCTCCTGTGTTCAAGATTAATCCTCCGGACTTGGTCTGGCCTGTATTTCCAGTGTTGAGCGGGGCTAACACGTTGCCAGTAGGAGGGGCGGAGGCCGGAGGAGCCCAGGCAAACACGTATGCTCCTGCGAAAAATACGAGGAAAACGGCTGCGACAAGGTATGAAAAAGAAAGGGGAGGAAATTTTAACATATTATTATGGCGCGGGAGCTGTTAATGAATTGATAATATCCTGCATTCCTTAAATTCTTCAACGGCATCACCGAATTCCGTACAAAGCGCTTGAAACTTGGTCATGGGATTGGTTCGTGTATCGCTTCTCTGTGAGAGAGAGCAACTTCTCTAAATATCTTGTCTGCCGCGCCGAAATCAACCACGTCAATTTTGTAGAGCGTAGGAAGATTTTCGAATTCTTCTTTTATATCGGCAAGCACGGAAGAGCTAATAGGGGTTTCTCCTTCAATCCCAACGT
>CAYYUL010000037.1:0-5485 GCA_964474915.1 uncultured Candidatus Saccharibacteria bacterium
AACGCTCGACGGAAGGCTTATTGAAGTATGGACAGATTGGAAGGCAGTCCAGGGAGAACATTCCTTCTCCGTGGAAATCGTAGAAGCAATGAAGTCGCAGGCAGGAAAGAAACCTGAACCCATCACTCTTTCTTTCCCTTCTTCTCAAACAAGCCAAATCACAGTTGACAGAGATACCGATGGAGACAGACAAGGAGACCAAGAAGACGCAGACGACGACAACGACGGCCTTTCAGACAAAGAAGAACTGACGCTAAGCACTAATCCCCTTCTCAAGGATACCGATAAAGACGGCGTGCCAGATTCCCAGGAACCATTTGCAAGTCCTCCTGCTACATCATCAGATGACGGAGCCGTTCAGCAAGCCATTGCAAAAGCAGACGAATTCATCGCTTCCTTGGCCAACCCTTTGGAACGGACACTGAAAGAAAAACAAGCGCAGACGCAAGAAGAGATATCCCTGGAGAATCCAAAGAAAAGGATCTTGGAAGATCAGCTGCAAAAGATTGAGGTTTTTATTCCCCCATCCTCTCTGCTTTTGGCAAAGGTACCCTCATTCAAAGAGCTCCGGCTTTTCCTCATTCAGACGGGCGTCTTTCTTGCGCATAATGCGAAATGGGTCCTTTTGGCGCTCGGCGGACTTCTCATCCTCCTCCTGATAAGGAAGAAACGTTGACTTAAAGATTCCTGTGCAAGTCAGACTTGCACAGAGTTTTTGACTCTCCTTTACTTCACGTCCAACAGTTCCACCTCGAACAAAAGCGTAGAGTTTGGAGGAATAGCTCCTGGAACTCCCTGTTCTCCATATCCCAACGAGGGAGGAATAGTGAGTTTTCGCTTTCCTCCTACTTTCATGCCGGCCACCCCCGAGTCCCACCCCTGAATGACCATGCCCTTTCCCAGAACAAAGGAGAGTGGCTGTCCTCTGTCGTAGGAGCTGTCAAACTTCTTGCCGTCTATAAACGTTCCTGTGTAATGCACGGTCACCGTATTCCCGGCTTTCGCCTCTGTTCCTTCCCCTACTTTGATTTCTTCTATTTGTAATTCCATAACGGGTTGCTGTGTAGTATTAGTTCGTGATAACTGCTGCTCTTTGACGGGCGTATTCGAAAATGCGAATGCAATCGCTCCGATGACTCCAACGCATATAAGAACGATAAGTATGTAGGGTTTCATATCCTCTAGTATATCCTGAGTTCTCAGGCTCTTCAACGGAATCTCCTCTGCGGGAATCGCTGGCGGAACCTTCTCGGCCTCTGCACCCTTTGCTGCTCTCTGTACGGGGGTACCTGGAACTGAGGAAGGGGCGCTCTCGGGAGATCTGGAAGATGGGATACGGGAAGATTCTTTCTGATGAGGCGCTCGATGGATCTCACCTCTTTCTGCTCATTGGGCATTGCAAAGGTGATCGCATGTCCTGCGGCTCCCGCCCTCGCAGTGCGCCCGATGCGGTGCACATAGTCTTCAGAGCTTGAAGGCAGATCGTAATTGAGAACCAGCTCTATTCCCGTCACGTCAATTCCGCGGGAAGCGATGTCGGTTGCAACAAGCACCTGGTATGCCCCCCTCTTGAACCCTTCGAGCGCTTCCCTGCGCTGGCCCAGCGATCTGTTGGAATGGATTTCAGCAGCCCGTATTCCCGTGCTGCGTATCTGCCGCACGATCTTTGAAGCTCCGTATTTCGTTCTCGTGAACACAAGGGCAGATCCCTGATACGTTTGAAGAAGTTTTATCAAAAGCGCGGTCTTCTGCTCCCTGGGAACAATGAAAAGCTCCTGCGTGACGCTCTCTACCGTAGTGCCGGCTGGAGCTATTTCCACGCGTATGGGAAGCTTCATGTAGGAAGAAGCGATGCGCATGATTTCAGGAGGCATGGTCGCAGAAAACAGCATGAACTGGCGCTCTCTGGGAAGCTCTTTCAAAATCCTCTGAATTTGGGGAAGGAATCCCATATCAAGCATGCGGTCTGCTTCGTCCAGCACCGCAATCCCAACATCGTGGAGCCGAATGTTCTTTTGATTCAAATGATCGATCAGTCTTCCCGGAGTAGCGATAATGATATGCGGACTCCTGGAAAGAGCTTGACGCTGCGGACCCAATGAGAGTCCTCCTATCAGCACAACGGTGCGCAACCCCAAACGTCCACCGATAGCTTTCAACGATTCGTCTATCTGAAGAGCCAATTCCCTTGTGGGAGCCACCACAAGGCCCCGTTTTTGAATCTGCATGAGGCGCTGAAGCATGGGGATTCCGAAGGCTAACGTCTTTCCCGTTCCCGTTTGAGCGATACCCACAACATCCTTTCCCTGAATGGCTATGGGAATCGCCTGGGATTGAATAGGAGTTGGAGTTTTGAAATGAAGCCGATCAAGAATCTCCAAAAGAGCCGGGGCGATTCCCAACCCTGAAAATCCCGGGCCTGCATTATTCCGATCAGAATCCCAATTTCTCATTAACAAACACGATGTGGACGCTTCTTTTCATAAACGTTGGTTCCCGTTCAAAAATGAGAAGTTTGGAAATAGCGCTCCCGCCCATGCCAGCGTCTTTCATACGCGTATCTTCTAGCGGAAGAACGTAGTCGCGCACGCGCATGAGGGCCGCATCAAGGTTCGGAACGAGCTTTTGAGCACCCACGACGAATATGAGGTTTGGCGATGTAAACGCAATATGCGGGAGCTGGCTGCCGGAGTTTGAGGCAATAACAAATTCGCCGGTCTCGGAGATCGCGTGGACACTCCCAATGTAGTAATCCGATACAACTGCTTGCGTGCGCAGTATTGCCTTTTTCACGGGGTCTTTCTCTGCAAGAATTTCTTGATGCAGATTTTTCCAGCCGTGATCTCCTGATTGCAGGTAGTCGACAAAACCGATTTCCTCTAAGGTGCGTGAAGAACCGTTCATTACAGAAGAATGTGCCGGAATAAGCTCCTTCACTTTTTCCAGCGCTTGCTCGCGGTTTTGCACAAGAACTGCGCTGATACCGCGTTGCGAAAGAGCATCAATGGTCTTGCTGACTGCTTGTACACTTGCCAGTGTTTCGTAGTTCATACTTCTTTATAGCAGAGAACAGTTATTTTGTCATGATGGTATCTTGAGGGACTAGAGAATGTGAGAACCTACTGCATTAAATACGCAATGAATTTTTTTGTTGATGGCAATGCCCTTGAATAGTCAATATCTGCTATCTTTTTCCACGCCACTTCTTTAATTCTTCTGTCTTTCATGGGTCTTGGTTTGCCGACTGCTTTGCATCTAAATCCCAATAAAAGCGTATGCTGCAAAAAATCAGGATACTCCCATATATGAGTATGAAGTACCGGATTTGTATCCAAAACTTTTATCCTATATCCTGTCTCTTCTTGTATTTCCCTTACCAAAGCTTCCTCTGGCAGTTCCCCAAAATCAATTTTCCCACCGGGCAATTCCCACATTGAATGAGCTTTGGGGTTTCTCTTTTCATCTCGCAACGTCATCAAAACTTTGTCTCCTTTCTTAATAAGAGCCGCAACAACAACGATAATTTTTTGTTTTTTAACTTTGCGCATATCTTGGCTGTATACCTCGGTCTAGAACCTTGGCTTTGAGAGGGATTTAGGGGCTTTCTGGGGGTGTCTTATTGACCCGTCTCGGTCGGGTTCATTTTAGAACAAAATGAGGCAGAAACAAAAAACCGCGTTTGGCGGTTTTTTGTTCTTGAACCCTCAGATTACGAACCCGGAATGTAGCAAACAGGGATAGCCGCAACGCCCACTACCCATTCCTGGTCTGCTCCGCAATCTAAACCACCCGGCCCCTCCTCAGTGCAGCACTGAGGCAAACCCAGCTCCTGTATCAAGGAAGTGTTTGTACACGCTCCAAAGTGAATCTGTTCTGGAGTAACTTCTACGCATCTAGGAGCGATACCGCAGCTTGCAAGAATCTCTGCTTCGCTAAACGGCGAGCCAGCCAGCTCATTCATGCCAAGACACTGCTGGGCCTTCGCCCCTATCTTTTCCCCCTGGCGAGCGTAGTTTGGAGACTTAGGGTTCATCTCCAGCCAACCTGCCAGCATATCTTGACAGGAAAGCATGCAGCCCTTCACGCTTTCTGCGTCGGCGCTTTGTCTATGTTGAATATTCTTTTCAAAGCCGAACGAAGCTTCACTCACACTACTGCTCTGCGCAAAATATACCAAACCTGCTCCGACTGCCATAACAGCTAGTAGTAAAGTTGAAATCTTGCTTACTCTAGATTTTTTGTCGTTCATGATTATTGTCCATTAGGGAGTACACCTGCCTTGCTTCTGCCAGCCAGGCGGACACCCGGAGTCTCCCCCGCCGCCACCGTCTGATGGAGGAGGCGGCGCAACAGTGCCGCTTAAGGCATTCAACACATTGATTCTTCCCCAGCCGTAGTATTTATCCCAACCGGCAGCACCACGATCATCTGCCGTGTTTTCAATAATGCTTCGAACATCAAAGTTTGTTCTCGTGCTGTTTTGAGCAAACAAAAGTGCCGCTAATCCTGCCACGTGAGGAGTAGACATTGAGGTTCCGCTTCCCACGTCGTAGTTTTTGGAACGGCCGTGTAAAGTACCAATAGTAAAGTCGTATGTTGGGAAGGTAGAGTACACATTTACCCCTGGCGCTGAAACATCAACTTCGTCGTTGAAGTTTGAGAACGATGCGGTGTTGTCGTTAAAGTCGGTTGCCGCCACCGACATCACTTTATGATAACTCGCAGGGTAGTATTTCCCTCCGCCGCCATCGTTTCCGGCAGCAGCCGCCAGCACCGCTCCCTTATTCCATGCGTAATCAACCGCGTTTCGCAGGGTAGTGGAATTGAACTTACTCCCCAAGCTCAAATTAATGGCGTTCGCCCCGTTATCGGCAGCATACATGATGCCTGCCGCCACGTCGGAGGTAGAACCAGAACCGCTGTCATTCAACACTCTCACTGGCATAATCTTGACGCTGGCTGGGAAAGCAACGCCGGCAATTCCTGTCGAGTTGTTGGTTTCAGCTCCTGCGATGCCCGCAACGTGCGTACCGTGGCCGTATACGTCACGAGGATCCTTGTCATCTTGAACAAAATCCCAACCCCAGGTATCGTCAATAAACCCATTGGCGTCGTCGTCTGCTGCGTTTCCCGGGATTTCATCGCTGTTGCTCCACAGCTTTCCCGACAAGTCCGGGTGCGCGTCATCGATTCCAGAATCCACAATGGCAACAACGGCACCGGAAAAAGTGGCTACGGAAAAGTCAGTCCATGCTTCTCCCCAATCCACATCCGCGTCTGCGGTGCCGCTTCCAATCGTTTGTACAGAGTTGCATCCCGGCTCGCTGCACCCGCTGGAAATGGTCTGGCCTGTGTTGTTCAGGGCCCACTGGTTGGCATAGTAGGTATCGTTTGAACCAAGAACTTGTACAATGTAGTTTGGTTCCGCGTACACCACGTCTGCTCTTTGCTGGAAGCTGCGCACTGCCTTGGCTTCCTGTCCTCG
>CAYYUL010000037.1:5495-6456 GCA_964474915.1 uncultured Candidatus Saccharibacteria bacterium
TCTGCACGACTTGAAATGGCGCACTATCGCCTTTGAACTTCACGATAATTTCGCCCGGCACAAACTGAGGCCTTTGTTCATCAGCTTGCCCTTGAGGAGCAGCATACACCATACTACCGGCTACTAGGGCGACTAAGGCAAAAAGCGTAAAAAGAGTTTTTTTATTCATGGGTTTTCTTAGTTATGAGTTTTTTATTAGCGCGACCAAGCTTCATACTTCAACCTATACCGCTCAAGTAAAGCAGTCAAGCTTTTGTACTATGCTGTTGTTTGTTGTTAGACTTATAACCCGGAAAGATCGTTCTCAATCGCTTTGAGTTCGGCATCAAGTCCCAAAAGATCGGTTTCGTTGAGATCGGCCTTAATGGCGTCAAGTTCGTCGGAGGAGCGCACGCTTTGCAAATCTTTTGCGAGTGCGTCTTCTCCAGAAGGAATGGCGAGTCCTTCAGCTTGAAGCGCTTGTTGCTCTTCTGGAGAAAGTTCAATCGGCGTCAAATCCTGCTCAATGATAATTGATTCCTTTTGATACAAAGGACCCCGATTCAAGAAGAATATCGCTCCTCCAACAATAACTACGAGCGCTACAACCGCAATGATAAGTGTGTTTTTATTCATAGCCATGATTATATGCTGGTATTTGATCTTGAACTGTTGTAATCGTCGGCTGCTTGCGTATGCACCTCAATAATTATAGAGCGAAGGTTTTCTATGTCTGTTTTTAGTTCTGTGGCTATCGCGCGAGCTTCTTTTGCGACTCCCCCCGCATTTTCACCGAGAAGCAGGGATTCGTATTTTGCTTTGAGCTCTTCCAGCTTCGCTTCGTTCTCAACGCTCATATTTTTGGCTTTCTCAATGAGCAGAATGGTGGTAGATACATCAACTCCTTGCACTTCAAGTTTTTCAATTCTTGATTCCAGCCGGCCTAAAATATGGTCAAACCGAGCCATTGCCGAGCGGAAAC
>CAYYUL010000038.1:0-6278 GCA_964474915.1 uncultured Candidatus Saccharibacteria bacterium
GTAGTAATCGAGCCCGCACTCTCCTATGGCCACCACCTTCCCCTTCGACGAACTCAGGACAAGTTGCTTATATTTTTCATAATCAAAATCTTCCTCGTTCGTTTTAAAGACAGCCCACGGCTGCCCTTCTTTTTCCTCGGATTCCACTTCCAGCATATCCACCTTTCTTTTCTCTCCCACATGAATGGGGTGCAATCCCACTGCAGCATACGCTCCTTGGGGATGGCGTTCCGCAATCTCCACTGCGCGTTTTGAAGTAGAGTACTGGGTACCCGGCATAACGATCTGCATGCCAGCCTCAAGAGAGCGCCTGATCACTTCCTCTCTGTCCTCCTTAAAAGCGTTGAAGTTCAGATGGCAATGAGTGTCAATCAACATATGCGATTATTGTAAAGAAAAAAGGGCTTTCTGGAAACCAGAGAGCCCTCAAAGAGAATCGAGTGAAAGAATCCGTTTTCTTAACGGGAAGACATTACCGAAGCCTCCATCTGTGCCAGTTGTTCTTTTGTTCTTTGTAATGCCTGCTCCGCTTTCTTTCTTTCTTCTGCAGAAAGAGGGGTGTTCAATCGTGCTTGAATGGCGCGTATTTTCGTTCGGAGTCTGGCTGTGGGAGTCTTCACACAAATATCCATTCTCTCCTCCTTTGAATGTGCTGGCTTTCTTTTGAGAGCCGCTCAGAACTCCTCTCAAAGCTCTAAGCGGACCTCAAACGCTTCTCATCAATCCCGTACCTACGAAAAAGCCTCCCTGTTTGGGGAGGCCTTTTCAATGTTCGCTGAACATTATTGCTTACGCTCCATGAAAAGGCCTCCCTTGAAAGGGGTGATGAGTTTCAAGACCAAAATCTGCTCGAGGCCTTTTTGCATAGTGTCTAGTATAGAAAACCAAAGAATGTTGTCAAGACCCGAAAGAAAAAGGGGAGATTTCTTCCCCCCTTGCGCTTCAAGCTCCATTCCAGCGCGGATAGGAGCCCAAAACCTTTAATCTTGTCGTAAGCCCAGCGAGTACAACCAACTCGAGAACGCGAGAAAGTACGGGGTCTAGTCGATGCCCATCGACGTCTATCAAGAAGATATACCGTCCGAGCAACGTCCTAGTGGGCCTGGACTCAATCGACCGCTTATTGACCCCGCATAAGGCAAGTATCATAGAAACCTTGTCGAAGGAGCCTGGATCTTCGTCTCCGGGAATAGTGAACCACAAAGAGGTCTTGTCCTTGCCTGTGGGCGCGCATTCGTCTTTCCCAACCACCAAGAATCTCGTGTCGTTGACAGAAGAATCATGAATTCCCCTTGCGAGAAGGGGTATGTCGGGATAAAAATGCTCTGCCCAAGGCGGGGCAATGGCAACGCCCTCTTGGTCTTCTCGAAGCTCCGCAACCCCTGCAATGGTAGAATTTGCAGAAACGAACTGGGCAGCAGGGAATCGACTTCTGATGTATTCCTCGCATTGAGCGAAGGCTTGCGGATGCGAATATACCCTCGCAACTTTTTTGATACGCTCGAACCCATAGAGACATTGTTCAATGGAAAGAACTGTCTCGCCGCACACAATGAGACTGCCACTGCAAGAAACGACTTTGCCGTCCTCGAGGATCATCTCAATACCCACAGGATTTCTGCCGAGAGGATCAACGGTATCAACCACCATACCGCCCAAGCTGTTCTCTCTTGCAACATAGCCCGTTTTTGCCTTTCCCTCCATCACCGCATGAATCACTTGGGAATGAGAAGTGCAGGGAATTGTTACTGTTCCCGGATTGTCGCGCGTAACCACCCTCCAGCCAAACGTTCCTTCGGGTCCAAGATAAGCCACGCTCATATTGCTTTGCTCCTTTTGAAAGTTCTCAGAGAAGTTTCTTCTCTGACGGATACCTTGGTCACGCAAGACTTTCGCAAAAAAAGAAACCAGTCCCTTCTTGAGAAGAGACTGGAACGGATTCTTTGAAAACTTTATGCTATGCGGTAAAATCCTCCGAGCTCTTCGCTGGACCGGTAAAAAAGAAGAAAAAGAAGTTCCTGGAAGATTGGTGGTTCATAATAAGTGAATTGTATCAGACAAACATATCTTGTCAAGCGGTCTTCAAAAACTCCGAGAGAATCTGCCTGACGTTCTCCAAACTCTCCAAATCCACCCATTCTCCCTGGCCGTGGAAGTTTCCGCCTTTTGCGCCAAACACGAGAGAAGGCACCCCTGCCTCTGCAAAATATCTTGCGTCTGTGGCTCCATGGCTGAATCCAAAAGATACGGGAACTCCAAGCACTCCTTGCGCTACCTCCTGAAAAGTTCTGACAAAAGAATTATTGTCCTCTGTCGTCATAAGAGAGACTTTATTGAGAAACGACACTTCCAATTCCGGCACCAGGTCTTTGATTCGCTGCACCAGCTCTTCAGGAGTTTTTGCCAGCTCTTCCTAAACCGAATATCAAGAACCGCCCTGGCGTCTGAGGGCACCTTGTTGGGCGTCTTGTTTGAAGTTTCCATGAGAGCCAAGCTGCAGGTGCTTTTCCATGTCTCCGGTTCTACGGGACCGACGTATTCTGTAATCTTTTGTATGCCTGCAAAAAGCTTCTCTATGGCGTTGTCCCCTTTCCAAAGGTATGCGGCGTGAGCTGCAGTTCCTTTGGCGAGCAATTCAATCCATACCCCTCCCTTCTCTTTCGTAATAATCTCCTGCGCCTCGTCGCTCCCGTCAAGACATAAGACAAACTGAGGACACAGTCCCAGTTCCCGCGCCGCATACCCTGCTCCGTTTTCTCCTCCCACCTCTTCGTCTCCATTCAACAAAAGCGCAACATCGGGAGGAGAAGACTGCGCTCCGAGCTCCCGCATGACCAAAATCATTACTGACGCCATACCCTTCATGTCAGCTGATCCCCTGCCATAGGCGCGATCTCCTTCCGTTCGGAATAGATACTGTTTCTCGTCTTCAGCTGGCACTACGTCAATGTGTCCGTTCAAAAGGATGCGAGGATGTAACGTATCCTTCCCTTTAAAAGAGATAAGTTGGGAATATGCACCGTTCTTCTCAAAATCTTTTACGTCAAAAACAGCAGGGTCAAAAAGCGAAGCAATATATTGAAACGCCTTTTGTATCTCTTCCGGATTATCTACCGTCGTTCTGTAAGAAATGAGTTTCTGGAGAATATCTTTCATAAACATTAGGGGATTAACCAATTCTTGGGATATGAGCTTAGCATCTCAACTCCTTGAGGGGTGATAAGCGCCATATCTTCCATTCTCACCCCTCCCGTTCCATCATAATACAGGCCCGGCTCAATAGTGATAACGTTCCCTTGCTGAAGAACGCTCGCTGAAGAAGCCCCCACGAACGGAGATTCGTGAACTTCAAGGCCTACTCCGTGTCCTGTGCCGTGGGTGAATCCCTTTTCTCCAACGTCGAATTCAGACTTCTTCAGAGACCCGCTACATACCTTGTGAATATCTCTGGCATGAACCCCAGGCCGTATCGCTTCTATAGCCAGAGATTGCGCTTTCACTATCGCATCTATCATGGAAGATATCTGGGCAGACGGATTTCCTTTCACGAACGTCCTTGTAAGATCCGAAAAATACCCCGTGTCTTTATTCTTCGGAAAAATATCGCATACGATTGGCTCGTTCGCGAGTACCGCTCCAGATCCCATATGATGAGGAATAGCGGTCTGCAATCCCGTGGAAATAATGATTCCTTCCTCGTTTACCATGCCTTCTTCCAAGAACAGGCGTTCTATCTCTTTTTTCAAAAACTCACTCGTGAGCGTTGCTCCTTGATATGAAAGATATTTCCCTTGAATCTTAGATGCGCCAAGAATACTTTCAATCAATACAAATGCTTTTTCCGTACTGCGGATACTTTTTCGTATTGCCTGTATTTCTTCTGGGGTTTTTTGCTCGCGTTCTGGAAAGATCTGGAGAGCAGGAGCAAGAAATATCCCTTTCTCGCGCAGAAAATCAGCCAATGCGACGGGAAAGGTTGATGAGACCTCAATGCGCTCGTGCCGTAATCCATAGCTCTCAATGAGCTTAAACGCTAATTCTTTGGCAGGAAGAAAGGGGGGCTTTAACAATATCGCCTTCAAGAAAGGATTGTGATTCTGCTCTTCAAATAACCCGAACTCTCTATGATCTAAAAAAACATACCTGCTCTCTCCCGTATCAAGAAAAAAGAACGGGTCCATGATATCCGCCCTTACTGCATATCGCATGTCTTTGTTTTTCGTACTATCGTATAGAAGTTTTACCATATCACTATTCAAGATATCAGAGAGAAAGGGGGTGGGAAACCGGTTTCGGTTTCCCACCCTTCTTTGTTGACTTAGGAGGATCTGGAGCAATCTCATCTAAGGGAATAACACCAGGGCACCATCCCATACTTTTTCTCCTTGAGAAAGAGTGGCGGGGAGGGGACAAAAAACTCCTTCTCTTTCCCCCCACCTACTTCCCTCCACTTACTCTCTATGCCCGCATTCTCCTTTCTTTTTGCTGGAACCAGGCTCTCCAACATGAATTTTCATTGCAAGAAGAGCGCGCTTCTCCTTGGCCTGGAGAGCCCGGGGTACTAGTCACCCGGGCGCTTCAAACCGCTAGTACAAAAACAGCCAGCGTTGGAGCTGGTTGTAGAAAGTCTACGCAAAGAATGGAATCTTCTTACAGAGCAAAACGCAACCAGTCCCTTGTGAAGAGGTGCCCGTAATAATGCCAAGCTCTGGGGTTGCGTATTGTCATAGTGCGCATTATATCCGATTAAAAATTGTTGTCAAGCCCTTTTTGCTTACCCGGTGTGAACAACCAAAGATATTCAGTAAAAGAAAAAGGGGGAGCTCGAAAGCTCCCCCTTGCGATACTTTTCCGTCCTCTGGAAATCTCCTCACTTTAGGAGCTTGATAAGTCCAATGGACTCCTCCTATCGCAAGTAGCGCTCACATGCCCCCGTCTTTGCAACATAGGCAATTGCCTTGTGTGGGAGGTGCAGTTCTTCCCTTGCTTAAAGGGTTCTACGCTTACCCCCTGTGTTCAATACCGACGGGTGCCAGAGTACTCCTTCTTCGGTTCAAAAAACATTGAGCAGAAAAAGGAATACTCTGGCGCATTTCAAAAAGAACTATTTCACCAGTGTACTCTTGCAAGAGACCCTGTCAACCCCGTTATCCACATTCACTAAAAGAAAAGAGTGCGCGTGAGGCGTACCCTTGAAGAAGGAGCGGGAGGCTGGGGTGAGCCAGGAGGTCCATGGGAGCCGCGCGGGAGTATGTTCGATGGCGCGCACGGTGCATCAACGAATTGCCCTGGCTCACCCCAGCTAAAGGAGCAGTCCCTGCCCGCAGCGGTGGCTTAAGGCAGAGATATTTTTATTCTGCTCTTTAGAAAATCTTTGTCAAGTCCTTCAAGGAATATTGACAGAAGATAATCTTATGCTATATATCAGACAGCACACCAAAAAGATAGGGGGTGATAGTCTTGAAGGGGAAATTTACCATCAATATGCCAGGTAGCACGCTCTCAGATATAGAGCGCTACTCACTCGCACAACTCGTCATTGCGACAAACAGCCCTTTGGTAAAAAAAAGGATACATGACGAGGTGAAGGTTGTGCATCTCAGAGTACCCCCACGGGACTCAGAGAATGCATGGGGTCCTGGAGAAGATTTCATCCAGCTCACCGATCGGTCCGTTCCCTCAGATGATGGGGTGATCGGAGTAGATTTCATGCTCTCTGGCGTTTCGCTTTCGGCACGACGCGCTTATGCAGATTTCTGGAATGCTCTTGGGGCAATACATATTATTGCAGAAGAGCTTATCCAAACCCTCCTCGCCGAAGGAATGCAAGCGCAGCTTTACGTGAGAATAGGGCTAGATGGACGCATTCCATTTTTGGATCGTCCCGGAGAGACTTCTCTCCCCGAGTTAGGACCTACCACAGTAAAAGGTAAGAGAAGTTTTTCATCCTCAATGGTCTCTCAAGAAGATCTCCTCTTGGCAGAACTTGAAGCCAGACTAGGAGATCGACAACTCGTGCAAATGCTGCTCGAATATGCCTCTCTTTCTTTCCGTCCCGCATAAGGGACGGTTTTTTATTCTGTAAGTTTTATCTTTTCTTTTGCGATCACGCTCTCCTCTATCTTGGAAAAAAGTGTGATGATATGTTTGGCAAGCCGTATTGTTGGGGGAAGACTTTCGTAGTTCCATTGGTCTTTTCCTTCTTTTGCCTGAATCTTTGGATTCCCGAACATTGAACGAATCCTCTCTGCTGCTTGAGGCGTGAAAGGATACAACAG
>CAYYUL010000039.1:0-6080 GCA_964474915.1 uncultured Candidatus Saccharibacteria bacterium
TTTCCTGTGTTGAGCGGGGCTGACACGTTGCCAGTAGGTGGGGCCGCTGCGGGAGGAGCCCAGGCGAATACGTAGATGCCTGTGAACAATATAAATAAAACGGCTGCGACAAGATATGAAAAAGGAAGGGGTGAAAATTTGAACATATTATTTCGAGCAAAGCGAGAAACAAGCTTTGCTTATTGCGACGGAACTGTTAATGAATTGATAATATCCTGCATTCCTCCTTGGGGCGCGACAGGGCTTGAAGGAGCAGTCGTTTCTTTAATATACTCTTTCTTTTTTTCAGCCGAAAGATCTCCAGAACCCGGAGCGCTAATGCTTTCAAGCAACGCTTTCTGATCAGCCGGAGATAATTCGTTAAAGGTGCGGAGACGAGTTGGCTCCTGCTCTCTCTCTGAAGGAAACCTTCTCACGATAAAAAATCCGGCTATCAAAAAGGCTGCAACAAGAACGAGGAAAAGGACTTTGCGCGGAGAACTCTTGAGCTGCTCCATGCCTTCAGTATATCAAAGGCCAAGATCTGGTGTCTAGTCTTTCCTTGGCTTGCGATACTTTGGGGTAGGCCAGAATCCCATGTACTTGCCGAATATCCATCTTGTCTGGGCATCCAAAGCAGGAAACGAGCTGAACACTATGGTCGTGAAAGGAAGCAGGAGCCACTGGAGGAAGAGCAAAAGGAGTTTTACCTTTCCCCTCTCTTTCTGCTTGGGGGCGAACAACTGGATCGAGATTACCGCTGACGTAATCAACCCTATCATTCCAACAGTGAGGATGCGGGAGGTGAACCGGGGAAGATTGTATGAAAGCAGGCTCTGGGAGAATTCGCTTCCCCCCAAGAACAAAGGGAGCCACCCCAGGACAAATACAAGCAATGGGGCGGTAGCCCACGCCCAATGCCCTTCGATCCATTCAAATCCAAGGCTGAATTTCTTGCGCAGAGGAATGGAGCCGTTCTTGAGGAATCCAAAAAGAAAATACGGGATTTCTCCTACTCCGTATGCCCAGCGCCTCTGCTGCTTGTACATCTGTTTGAATGTCTGCCACAGGGTGGGAGCCGCGTTCGCATCCATGGAAATGGGGTAGTACAATGGCTCCACCTTGTAATCTCCGTTGTATCGGAAAAAGCACTGCCAGAAGATGCGCGAGTCGTCTGACACCACGTTCGTCTGGCGGAATCCCACATCCGCCAACGCCTGAAAACTCATGGAATGGGAAGAGAACGTGATGAGTTTTTCCGGACGCTCCTGGTTGATCATCTGCCAGAAAGTCGCGGAGAAAGAAAAGAGACGGGAAAGCGCGGAAGCCTCCGTGATATTGTTGAAAAACAAAGGAATCGGCTGGAACGACGTCCTCAAAGGATTGTCTGAGGTAAGATAGCTATAGGTCAAACACCCAAAGTACTGGGGATAGACCACGGTGTCTGCGTCAAAGGAAGAAACAATGATGGAGGAATAGGGAATCCGCAGGGGGTCGACAAGCTCTTCTTTTGCCTTCCTGCTTGCCCAGGCCTCGTTCGATCCCTTTCCCGCAATCTCTCCCGGGATACCCTCTGGATGCACGGTAATCAAAAAACGGAAAAAAGAGCTTTGAAGCTCCTGTCGCAATCTTGATGCTTTTTCCTTTTCTTCTTCCCCTCCTCTCTCCTCAATGGCAAGCACCACCATCATATGGTCTTTCGGATAGAGAGAATCCGCCAACGACCGGAAGCTCTGGCGCATGATCTCGTAGGGCTCTTTGTAAGCAGGGATAAGAATGAGGTGATACACATCTCGCCATTTCGGAATCTCTTCCAACTTCTTGAGCCAGTTTTCTTTCTCTCGAGCGCGCATTTTTTTGTGCGCTCCCCTGAGATGGAACGAAAGATACAGGGAACGGAACAGCCAAAACGCCACGAAGAAGATAATGAAGAACGCCGTCTGCACGGGAAACAGCCACGAAGCCAGCACTGCACCTCCCAAAGTCCCCCAGGAAAGAAGCCCGGGAAGCATTTCAAAAAAGCGGTACAGCATCCGCTCTCTGGGATCTTTTAGATCAGACGCGTTCCCTACGCTCAAATAGGTGTCATCCATATGAGGCGGCCCTACGGGGAATCGAACCCCGATTGACGGCTTGAAAAGCCGCTGTCCTGACCGTTAGACGATAGGGCCAAACATCATGTACCATACACCCGAAATTGCAAATTTTCAATCTTACATCTAGACTAAACTTAGTTTAGGCATCGTATGAAAACAGAAATACCCAAGAACTACGACCCTCAGACGGCCGAAGATCGCATCTACAAGCTTTGGGAGAAGAGCGGATTTTTTAATCCCGACAACCTACCGGAAACGAGAAAGAAACCCTTCACCATCATTATGCCTCCCACAAACGCGAACGGCTCTCTTCATGCCGGCCACGGACTGGTTTTGACCATTGAAGACATTATGACGCGCTACAAGAGAATGCAGGGATACAAAGCGCTCTGGCTGCCGGGACTTGACCACGCAGGTTTTGAAACCCAGGTGGTCTATGAACGTCAGCTGGAAAAAGAGGGGAGGTCGCGTTTTACCATGGACCCTCACGATCTCTATAAAGAGATTATGGAATTCACCATGCGCAACAAAAAGAATATTGAGGATCAAACCAGGAAGATAGGGGCTTCTTGCGACTGGTCGCGAGAAATGTTTACCCTGGACACAAGCGTAGTCAAAACAGTCTACTCAACTTTTCAAAAACTCCACAAGGACGGATTGATCTATAGGGGCAGGAAAATAATCAACTGGTGCCCCAAGCACCAAACCTCGCTTTCCGAGCTAGAGACTTCAAATGTTGAACAGACCGATACATTCTATTACTTGAAGTACGGCCCGTTTACCATTGCCACGGCAAGGCCGGAAACAAAATTCGGAGATAAATATGTGGTCATGCACCCAAAAGACAAAAGGTACGCTCAATACAAAGACGGGCAAAAGATAAAAGCAGAGTGGATAAACGGTCCCATTGGAGCTACGGTTATTAAAGATGAGGCCATAGACATGGACTTTGGCACGGGTGCAATGACTATTACCCCGTGGCATGACGCCGTTGACTTTGACATTGCGGAACGCCACGGCCTAGAAAAAGAACAGATCATTGACTTTCAGGGGCGTCTCTTGCCTGTTGCCGGGGAGTTTTCCGGGATGAAAATCGTTGAAGCGAGACCAGCCATCGTGGAAAAACTGAGAGCAAAGGGCCTTCTGGTAAAAACAGAAGGAAACTACAAGCATACCGTGAAAACCTGTTATAAATGCGGCGCACTGATTGAACCGCAAATCAAAGACCAGTGGTTTGTAAAAATGAAACCCTTGGCTGAACCTGCCATCAGGGCAATTGAAAAAAACGAGGTTGTATTTATTCCAAAACAATACAAGAAAATATCCCTGCACTGGCTCAAGAACATTGTTGACTGGAATATTTCGCGCCAGATCGTCTGGGGCATCCCCATTCCGGCAAAAATCTGCAAAGAATGCGGCGCAGGCGTCGTGGATGTCAAAAACAAAATCAAAGTTTGTCCGTACTGCAAGGGAACGGTGAAGAAGGAAACTGACACTTTTGACACCTGGTTTTCTTCGGGACAATGGCCGTTCGCAAGCCTCAGCTACCCCAAGTCTAAAGACTATAAGACCTTTTATCCCACTGATGTGATGGAGACGGCCGGGGAGATCATATTCTTCTGGGTGGCTCGCATGATTATGCTGGGACTGTACGTTACGAAAAAGGTACCGTTCCACACGGTGTACCTCCATGGACTCGTTTTGGACGCACAAGGCAAGAAAATGAGCAAGAGCCGCGGCAATGTTATCAACCCCCTGGACCTCACGGCAAAGTATGGGACAGACGCCTTCCGTATCGGCCTCATAGTCGGAAATACCCCAGGAACTTCCCTTGCACTGGATGAGAACCGCATCCGGGGATACAGAAACTTTGCCAATAAGATATGGAACGTTTCTCGTTTTGTGCTCATGAACCTGGATGATTTTAACTCCAACGTAACGCCAAAGCTTACTCCCGCAGACAAGAAAACTCTCCATAACCTCCAAGTACTGGCAAAACAAACCGCAAAACTCATGGACTCTTTCAGATTCTACAGGGCATCCGAAAACCTCTACCATTATTTTTGGCATACATTTGCAGACAAAATCGTTGAAGCGCAAAAATCAAGACTCAAGGGAGAGAATAAAAAAGAGCGTGAAGCCAGCCAATACCTGCTCCTGGAGATTCTCCAGACCAGCCTAAAACTCCTGCATCCTTTTATGCCCTTCATAACAGAGGAAGTCTACCAGCAGCTTCCTCTGAAGAAGAAATCGAGCATCATGATTGAGAGCTGGCCCGCATGAACTACCTTGCGCTTTTCATGTTCGGAGTGGGGCCTGCCATCATCTGGCTGGTATATTTTCTGCGCAAAGACTCTCACCCGGAACCCAATAAAATGATCTTGCTGGTATTCTTTCTCGGAATGCTTTCGACCATACCCGCCATATTCCTAGAATCCCGGTCCTTCCCCTTGTTTTCTTCTCTTCCCATTCCCCAATCCTCCGTCTTTCCTCTCTACCTGTTCTTGGGAGTGGCTCTCGTGGAGGAACTCTTGAAATACGGAGTGGTGCGCGTTTCGATCCTTAAAAGAAAAGTGGTGGATGAACCCATTGATATCCCCCTGTACATGATCATAGGGGCATTGGGGTTCGCATCTCTGGAAAACACCTTGATTCTTGCAGGATTTAGCTCATATTCCCCGTTCCTCTCCTTGGCTTCCTTGAGCGTGTTCCGGTTCGCGGGAGCTGTATTCCTGCATGCTCTCGTGGCAGGATTCCTGGGAGTGTTCATTGTGATGAAACGCCCTTTCCTGGGGTTTCTTGGAGCAGTGTCCTTGCATGGACTCTTTAATGTTTCTATAATACAAGGTGTGGGGATGTGGAGGTATGCGATTCCCATGGCGATTATCCTGTTTCTCGCCTCCTACGTTCCCTTCGCGATATCAAAACTTCAGCCGGCAAAATCATAACGTTGTAGTATGTCGTCATTTTTCGAAAAGCTTAAAGGAAGTATGAGCTTGGAGGACGAAGAGCAAGAGCAAGAGGAAAAACCAAAGGAGGCAAAACCTTCTTCTTTAAAGCAGAAGTCTCAAGGGATGAAGCGAAGCTTGGTTTCCGACGAACCTAAAAAGATAAAAGTGGCGGACGAAAGCTCTCCGAAAGCCCTTGATGACGAAAAGCGGCCTGCGGCTGATACGTGGTTTAATGATGGAGAGCTTATCGTAGATGTCTATCAGACAGGAAATGACATCGTGGTGCAGTCGGCGGTGGCCGGGGTAAAACCGGAAGATCTGGATATCGCCATTGAGAACGATATGGTGACCATCAAGGGAGAGCGGAGGAATTCGGTGAAAGAAGAAAAAAAGAACTACATCCACCAGGAGTGCTTCTGGGGAACGTTCTCCAGGCAAATCCTTCTTCCTGAAGAAGTGGATTCGAACAGGGCGGAAGCCTCCTTCCAAGAAGGCGTTCTTACCCTTCGGCTTCCCAAGATCAACCGCCAGAAAGTGAAGAAGATCAAGCTCGCTTAAGAAGAGGAGCCAAAAAGAGTCTTGGCGTTTGCTGTCGTGACGCGGGAAACTTCCTCTACGGGAAGTTTTTTGATTCGAGCTACTTCTTCTGCCACGTACCGTACAAAGAGCGGTTCGTTGCGATCAGCACTCGCCTGAGGAGGAGCTAGATACGGAGCGTCCGTTTCCAAAAGAATGCGCTCCAAAGAAACAAAGGCAATAATTTCTTTTGGATTAGGAAGCGCCGGCACGTCTTTAAAAATCAATCCGTTGAATCCCAGGTATAATCCGAGGCCAAGAAACTTCTGCGCCTGTTCTGCGCTCCCTGTATAACAATGCACCACTCCTCTCACTCTTCCCCGGTACTGTCCAAGTATGTGAAGAAGGTCCTCATGCGCTTTTCTGCAATGGATGATAAGGGGAAGATGCTGTTCCAAAGAAAGAGCGATATGCCGCTCAAACACTTCTTTCTGCTTTGATTGGAACTCTGCTCGTTTTAAAGCTCCCTTGGGCTGAT
>CAYYUL010000040.1:0-6041 GCA_964474915.1 uncultured Candidatus Saccharibacteria bacterium
GGGGGTCGCGCTCTCACGCCCCCTACCCGTCATAGCCTTGGTGAGCCATTACCTCGCCAACAAGCTGATAGGCCGCAGGCCCCTCTCTTACCGGATTGCTCCTTTACTCTTGCGAGACCATCGGGTATTAGCCAACCTTTCGATTGGTTATCCTCGTGTAAGAGGTGGGTACCTACGTGTTACTAACTCGTTCGCCGCTAACCATATACATCCCGTCACTTGATGTAATCGCACAACGTTCAATATAGAGTCCGCTCGACTTGCATGCCTTATCCACACCGCCAGCGTTCATCCTGAGCTAGGATCAAACTCTCATAAAGAATTGCTATTTCGGAACAACTCTCAGGAATCAAACACTAACTATTACTTTTCGTCTACGTATTCAATTGTCAACATGCTTTCCTTAGCTTCCAAATGCCGCCAAAACAAATCCCGAAGATATTCGACATGCAAATACCTTCGGGATTCGTCTTTGTAGAGAACGATAATGAATTATTTCTTCATAGGCCCTGTATTATAGATAGTCCACTCTGCATCCCTTGTCAATAGCTTCTTGGAGCCTGGGGTGGGGCACGATCCCACAACCTTCGGTTTACAAAACCGATGCTCTACCGTTGAGCTACCCAGGCGTATATGAACGATACACTACTTCTTCAGCTGCTCCCAGTAGTCTCCAGGAAGCTTCTTTTTTTCTTCCTCTTGAACTATGCCGTTCTTCTTTTGAGCTCTCACTCGGAGCTTCTCCAACCAGAGAGCTGTCTTGTGTTCCATTTTCAGGGCAAGAATTCTTGTCCGAGAAAGAGTCTTATGAAGAATTTTCTCCGGAGCGTGGCGCTGGAACACCTGAGATTGTTTTAACTGTTCCCAAAACGGTTTTACCATGTCTTTTGCCCCGAAATCCCTGCGCTCCTCAACTTCAGAAAGCACGAAGAATATCTTCTTCTTCAGAAAGAGGTAGGTCCCCGCACTGCTCACCAAGAATACGGCGAATGCAATAAGGTAATGCATAGATAATTATATCTCAAAGCGTACAAAACGCTCCACAACGATATTCTCTCCGAGCTTTGCAATGGTTTGCGCGATCAATCCTTTGACGTCTTTCTGGGGGTCCTTGATGTACTGCTGCGCAAGCAGTTCCTCTACGGTTGCCGCGTTCATGGAAGCTATCTGAAGCGCCAATTCGTGACAGAGATTCTTGAAATCATCGGTCTTAGAAACGAAATCTGTTTCACAGCGCACCTCCACAAGCACTCCTGTCTTCCCCGTGGAATGAACATAGCTCTCAATGAGGCCTTCTGCTGTCTGGCGCTCTTGTTTTGTCTGGGCTGTGTGCGCTCCCCATTCTTTCAAAAGCTCCTTTGCTTTCCCCGTGTCTCCTTGGGCAGCCTCCAAAGCTTTCTTGCATTCTGCCACGGAGATTCCCGTCTCTTCGCGGAGCTGCTTGATCTGATCGATGGAAATGCTTTTCATTGGTCGGATGGAGGCTGAGATTTTCCCCTGGAAACCGCTTCCTTCACTTTCTCGAGAATAAATTGCACGGAACTTACTGCGTCGTCATTGGCAGGAATCACATAGTCAATCATCGCAGGGTCGCAATTCGTATCCGTAATGGCGATGACCGGAATCTTCATCTTTCTTGCCTCCCTCACGGCGATATCGTTCTCTTTCGCGTCGCACACGAACAGAGCGTCTGGAATCTTGGTGAGATTCTTGATCCCTCCGAACTTCTTCTCGAACGATTCCAGTTCTTTGCGTATCACTCCGCGCTCTTTTTTCGTGTATTTTTCCAATTCTCCCCTCTCTTCCTTTGCCTGCGTATCTTTCAGCAAAGAGATTCGCTTGAGAATCGTCTCGAAGTTGGTGAGAGTGCCTCCAATCCACCTTTCGGATACATAGGGCAATTCCAGAGCTTGGGCCGTTTCGCGGAGCACTTGCTGGATCTGGATCTTCGTTCCAACCAGCAAAAGAACTTTGTGATCCGCCATGAGCTTTGCAATGAATGCGAGAGCCGCTTCAAGTTTCTCTTTCGTCTTTGCCAAATCAAACACGTGAATGGTGCTTTTCACCCCCGCAATATACGGCTTCATTGAGGGATGCGTTTTGGATGTTTTGTGCCCGAACTGCAATCCCGCCTTTGTCATTTCTTCAAGGTCTGCGGGAAGAGCTACTGATTCTTCTGTTTGCATACGTCTATTGATATACCACAAAGAAGCATTCGATGCAATGTTGCATAGAGAATGTTTCTATGCTACGGTATGAAATATGAAACAGGAAACTCATCCTCAATATTTTCCCAAAGCCCGCATCCAATGCGCATGCGGAAACGTCATTGAAACGGGGTCCACAAAAGAAACGATGGAGGTGGAAACATGCTTTGCATGCCATCCGTTCTTCACGGGATCTGAACAAAATCTGGAGAAAGTAGGCCAGGTCCAGAAGTACAAGCAAAGGCTTGCCGCAAAAAAATCCAAGTCTCAATGACCGATCTCAAAGACGTCCGCAAGGAGTACGCGCAGCTCCTGGAAGAACTCAGCGACCCTGAGATTATTCAACAGCGCGACAAATTCCAGGAGTTAGCCCGCCGTAAATCCCAGCTTGAAAAAATCCTCAAGATTGCGGAAGAACTTGAGACGGTTGAGAATCAAATAGAAGAGAATCGCCAGATCCTCTCCTCTCAGGAGGCAGAACTCGCCTCATTGGCAGAACAAGAAATCAATACGCTCCAGGAAAAAAAGAAACAGCTGGAAGAACAGGCTGCGGATCTTTCTGCTGAAAAAAAGACTCAATCCCCTTCTGCATTCATTATGGAAATCAGGGCGGGAACCGGAGGAGAAGAAGCCGCGCTCTTTGCGGCCCAGCTCTTCCGCATGTATTCAAAATACGGGGAGAGAAAAGGATGGAAGCAAACGCTCCTGGAATCCTCTCCTACGGAAATCGGAGGAATCAAGGATATCGCGTTCGAAATCAAGGGAAAAGACGTGGGAATAATCCTTTCTGAAGCCGGGGTCCACAGAGTACAGCGAATCCCGGAAACAGAGAAATCAGGCCGTGTGCATACCTCCACCGCAACGGTCGCAATACTCTCCAAACCCAGCAAAGAGCAAATGCAAATACGCCCGGAAGATATGCGCATGGATTTCTACCGCTCGTCCGGAGCCGGAGGGCAAAATGTGAACAAAAGAGAGACCGCGGTTCGCCTCACCCATATCCCCACGGGTATCGTCGTAGCCTGCCAAACGGCAAGAACCCAGATGGAAAACAAAGAGCACGCGCTTTCCCTGCTTACTGCGAGAATCTTGGAGAAGGAAGAGGAAAAAAAATCTTCTTCAACAGGAAGCCAGCGGAACGCTCAGATAGGGGGAGCGAAACGGTCAGATAAGATCAGGACCTACAACTTCCCTCAGGACCGCATCACCGACCACCGCATTCAAAAATCCTGGCGCGGCATCGAGAACATCATGGCCGGAGACCTGGATCCCGTCATTTCCTCTCTTCAAGAGATTCCTAGTATTTCGAGCGATAGCGAGAAAAAAGCTTTGCGTAATTGAACATCAAGCTCTGCTTACTGAGCAAGAGTCTTGATGTCGTTCTCGTATCCTGTCGCAATGGAGAGTACGGACCTTCCGTAGAACTCCTCATACTTGGTCCACGAGGGACCGGAAAAGTATTGCATCACAGCCCTGAATTCATTCGTGGTCCCGCCGAGGTCTTTGAGATACACTCCTGCTGCCAGGAACGCGTCTTTGATGTTCCAAGGGTCAACCGCGCGCCCTGAGATATCATGAAGCTTTTGCTGATAGATAGCCCATGTGGAAGGGATGAACTGGGAAGGACCCATTGCGCCTCCCCATCCTCCAACCGAAGGAATGGGGCAGGATACGGGCGTACTCACGGGATCCCTGCCAAGCTCTTGGACAATGACCAAGAACTTAGGAATATCCCTTTTAGGACTCATAACTTTTGAAATGCTGGCTCCCGTCACCCGAACTCCGGATCCCGTCTGCAGATCTTTCACATAGCATTGACCCACGTTCTTCCCGAGGTTTGATTCCTGGGTAAGGACTGCGAGTAATAAGGCGGGGCGAATGCCGGTCTGAGCCGACACGGTCTTTGCAATATCCAACGCTTCCCCGAACGTAGGGGCCTCAGGAACTCCTATCAATTCGAAGATTCTATTCCGTATCTCCTGCGCCCGCTTCTTGGTGTCTGCAAGGAGCTTCTGATACTCGGATTCCTTTCCTCTGGTGACTTCAAAGAGTTTCTCCTGCTCCTTCTGCACGCTTTGGCTCTGGGCGCGCTGGAGAATCTGGATCTTCACGAAACTTTCTTCCTCTTCTTTGTCTCCCTCCAGAGAAATTTTCTGCTCCTGGAGATAGGCGCTCAAATCCTGGATGTTCAGCAGAAGCTCCTGATTTTTTGAGTTCAAAGACTCCAATGCGGCAAGATTGTCAAAGAATTCAGAAAGGCTTGAAGTTTGAACCAATATTTCCAGAAGAGGTTTCTGGTCTTCTTCGTAGGTGCGCTGCAAAAGAGCAGCCAGTTCCTCTTTTTTGAGATTAATGTCTTCTTCGGTTTTCGTTATGGAAACCGTGGTGTCCGTAATCTGCACCTTCAGATCTTTAATGAGCCTGTTGCTCTGGCTGATCTGAGCGTCCAGTTTCTTGATCTTCGTCTTTAATATGGAAATCTGATTCTGGAGGGTCGCCTTCTCCTTCTGGGTCTTGGTAATATCCTGCTCATACCGGGCAATCTGCTCCTCTAACTGCTGCAATTCCTGCTCAAGAGATGATTTCTCCTCCTGCGAGGTCAACGCAAAAGAGGGAGAAACCCCTCCAAGTAAAAATACAGAAATGATGAGAAGCGATGAAACGGAAGAGAATGGTCTCCTCATTTGCCCTTTGCTCCTTCCTTTTGTGTTTCCTCTCCTTCGGCAAGTGCAGACTTTTTCTCTTTCTCCACGAGCTTTACCTCCTCCACATTTTCTTGAACAGGAGTCTCGAGCTCTTTTTCTACGTCTTCGGCTGGAACCACCTGGCAAATGGCGTCTTCTCCATGCCTCTTGGTGCTTACTCCTTCTGGAAATACGAGGTTCTGCACCAGAATCCTGTCTTCAAACGTTCCAAGCCCTTCTATTGAAACCTGAATCTCATGAGGGATGTTCTGGGGAAGAGCGGACACTTCGATTTCCTGCATGTACTTGATGAACGTGCCTCCGAGCTCCTTGACCGCGGGAGCCTCTCCCGTGAATACCAAAGGCACCATGATATCCACTTTTTTGCTGAGATCTGGCGAGTAAAAGTCAACGTGGAGCACGTTGTCTTGCACAGGATGCTTCTGGATCTCATGAATGAGCACGGGAACCTGTTTTCCTTCAAGATCAAGATGTACCAGAGAAGTCTCCCCTGCTTCAGAATATGCCTTTTCAAACTCTTTCTCGTCCACGCTCACATGGATTCCCTGTACTGTTGGCCCATACGCAGAGCGTGTGGCGGGGCCATAGAGAACGCCGGGAACCTTATGGTTTCCCCGGACTTTCGAAAGCTGCCTGGCTAGCTCTTTTCTTTTTTCCGCTTTCAGCAAAATCATATCCGTATTCCTGTATATCAGGATTCCTTGAAGAAATCAAGAGGGGATATTCGGGACTGAGAACATCCGGTAGCGCTGGATTGCGGCTTCCTTTATCGCCAATAATGCCTTCTGGAAATATCTGTAAGGAACAATCTCTTCGGGATTATCCAGAAGAGATGTTCGCAAGGCATTGCTGAAAACAATTCGCAACTCTGTGGAGATATGGATATTCGAAATCCCTTGCTCGATCGCCTTTTTCATACTTTCTTCTGAAACTCCGGATCCCCCATGGAGCGTGAGTATCGTATCCTCTGGAATCTCTTTCCTAAGGTTCCGGATAAGCTCTAATCTCAGTTCTTCTTTGAAAAATCCGTTCTCTGCGATTCCATGTATGGTTCCCACGGCCGGAGAGAACCGATCAATGCCCGTTTCCTTGCAGAATACAACCGCCTCCTCCACTTTCGTAAGACTTT
>CAYYUL010000041.1:0-5944 GCA_964474915.1 uncultured Candidatus Saccharibacteria bacterium
TTTCCTGCTTTGGAGTTCCTCCAGCGTTTGCGCTCGTCTGCCAGCTCAGATTGTTTCTTCTCTCCGTGGTTTGCTTTGAAGAGGTGTCACCAGCCGGCCAGTCAGGATTTGCGCTCACTTTATCCTGGAGCGCACATTCTTTATCCATAAGAATAAGTTCTTCATTCGTATTCCCTAGAGCTCCTTTATATATGACATCCGCGGATATATCTGGGAGCGTGTTGTCATCTGTCCGTTCCAGAAGAAAAAGACCATGCGCCGGAATAAAATGGTCTGAATCAAATACGATATGAATCTGATCGTCTTTGTCTCGAAGCTGCCAGCCCTCAAGATTTATGGGAGAGTTGGAAATGTTTTTCAATTCGATCCATTCGTTATTGGCGGAGTTCTGTGTGCCCATCCATGCAATTTCATTCAGTAAGACGCTATGTAGGGAAGAGGATGCGCTTGAAGGTATACCGCATAATGAAGCTGGAAGAGGAACAGGCTTTTCTTCCACCACTTTTGCTTCTTCGGGTTGAGGTTGAATAACGGGCTTTGGCGTGGGTGGAGAAACGACAGGCAGAGGTTGAATCTGTTGAGTTTTGATCTCAACAGCGGGTTTTTTTGAAGTAGGAGTTACTATTTGGATGGACGGTTCTTCATTTTGAACGCTTATTCCCTTCTGTTCTTGAGAAAGTCCGGCGCCGAATGGATTAAATTTTGCAACATACGAGCCAACGGTTTTGAGCAGCTGAAAAAGATTGCTTGCCAGTTGCTTCGCTTCTTCTTTCGCTTGTTGCGCAAAACCATTCAAACCGTTAAAGAGTTTTACGAGAAAAGAAGGTTCAGGTTTCTGTTGCGCATATGCCCCTGCCGCTTCCAGCGCCAGAGCTTGCATTTCTTCATTAAACGCCTGTTTTACTTCTGGTTTCACCCCCGCCGCCGTAGTTTTATCTTTCCAGTTTTTCCATAATGATGCGAATTGCAGGGCAAGTTCAGAAGATTCTTCCTCAGTTTTGCTTGAGGTTAAAGATTTGCGTGTTCTTGTATTAGCAACCCCAATTTCTGTTTTTGCCAACTCCCAAGCAAACTCATGTTCATTACCATTCCTTCTCTGATCAAAATATACCCATAATCCATTGTAGGTCATCATTTCATTTAAGTTGTGCAAAGCAAGTATCGCCTGAATTGTTTTGCCTTCTAGAGAAAATGTATTGAGAGAAAGAGCAGATATCGGACCAGTGATCGTTGAGTTAAGAAGTATTTTGGGGATATCAAAAGCGATATTTTTGTAATGTGTATAGATACTTGTTCTTTCATTAAGGATTGATTGAAAGTATGCGTCAGACTTGGTTTTGTATCTTTGAGAAACCACCATATCTATTAATTCCATTTCGTTTGTTGCGCTCAACACAAGCACTCCATAGGTAATGTCTGTTCCTATATTCGCTCCTTTTACGGCAGTATTGAGGATATTCTTGAGTTCTTGCGGCAGAACAGTATTGCCAAAGGTTTTAAGCAGATCAAAGGCAGTGTTTAGCCGTTCCGCATCCTCATTTGTAATTTCAATTTTGGCAAACGCAAAATTGCCTGCTGGTAAAGCAAGCAACGAAGAAAGTATTGCTACGTATAGCGATTTTTTGATTATTGCCACTTCCCGCTACTAATAATTCCTCTAATGTAGGTTTCCGATCCCCCACTAACTCCATAAATCGTAGAGCCTGCTTTAAAGAAGTATACGTACGCACCACCTAAGTGGACATTCTCCTGAGTTTTTACTAACTCGAAGTTTCCGATCGTATCTTCAGAAAACTCTCCAGCGAATCCGAAAGTATCAAAAAAAGTTTTAGCCCAAAATTTTAGATCTATGTCTTTTTCTAGAACGAAATGATCAATAGCAGCTAAACGACCAATACCTTCAATCCCTTGTACGGTTAGGTTGCTACTTTTGTATCCCTCTTCTACTCCTTCCACAATATAATCAATTTCTTCAACTCCCATCCATTCATCAGGTACTTTAAACTCATATCCATCTATCTTGTTCACCACCTTGTAGTTCTCTCCGATAAAGCTTTTTTCTACCCGTATGCCTTCCGGAAGATTTTTATTCAAATCAGCCACTGCTTTTTGGTTTTCCTGCCATAAAAAAACTCCTCCGCCTATAAAAAGGAATCCTGTAAGTACAATAACTATAGTAATGTAGTTTTTTCTCGAGGTCATTTTTTGTAAGGGGAAATTTCTACTTCTTGTTTCTTTTCGTCAATTACTACGAGGAAATGATTAAAAAATCCATTTCTTCCTAGAATACCGTGTGCAGTTGAAAGATCGTAAGTAAACGCTACATCAGCTTCGCATTGAATATCCCCGACGCTATAAGAAATTCTATGCATATACGCTTCTGCAACTATATTTTTATTGATTCCCTTGGATCGAACCGCAATGCCATTTTTGATATCGAGTCCAATCGCTTCGCCTATTTCAGCGTCAAATAGAGAGTAATCTGCGCCCGAGTCAATAAGACAGAGATATTTCTGTTTCTGTTCATTATTTTGTAACTCTATTGTGATAATCGGAAGTCCGATGTAACGATTCCCTCCCGCAGGAAGATACACATAAGGAAACCTCATAGGATGAAGCCGGAAGAATCCGGAATCGCCTTCATCGCAACAGTATTCTTAGAGTCAGCCTTTTTTGCATCCTCAAGCGCCCCTTTTAATGTCGTGCCCTTTCCAACAACTTTTGTTCTATCGGAATTCAAAACGACCCAGAGATTATCTTTGGTGTATGGGGCAAGTATTTTTGCTAGATTATTGTTTTCCATTTTATAGCTATTTCTATTATTCCATTTATCCAAGAGAGGCATCAATGTTAAAGGGAATTTGCCGAAGCTCTCTTCGCGCGGAGCTTTTGGTTTTTATAAGACTGTATCTTTATTGTACCAAGTCAATAGGGAAGCGCAAGCGGTTTTGGTTGCTCACCCTGGGTAAGCAACCAGAGGGGTTTTGACTGGGGGTCCGGGGTCTGATATACTTTTAGCTGTGTTATGGACAGGGATTTTTTCATAAAGGTTACGTTTGCCGCGCATAAAGTGGCGGGAATTCTTCCCGCAGGAGACCTCCGAGACCGTATGGTAAGGTCTTCAAACAGCCTCCTGGCAGAACTTATTCTTTCTTCTGGCATGGATGCTGAAGAAAAGAGGGTTCTTGCCGTAAAGGCGCTAAGGGAGCTTGGGGTTCTGCTTGCCTGCTTTTATGAGGCAAAAGAGAAAAAGCTTGTTGCGGGGGCAAACTTCCTGGTTTTGGAGAAGGCATACGGGAAAATAAGGGGTATATTGGAGGAGATGGCTCGGGCGCAGGAAGATGCAGAGCCGCTTCCAATGGTAAAGCCAGAGTCTGTGCCAACCGTATCTTTCACAAAGGAAGCAGCTCCCGGAGAGCTTTCTTCAAGACAGCAGAAGATACTGGATCTTATCAAAGGAAAGGGGAGAGCCCAGGTTTGGGAGCTCCAGAAACTGCTTTCCGAGGTGACCAAAAGGACTCTAAGGAGAGATTTAGACGATCTTTTGAGGCGCAATCTTATTGAACGGGCAGGGGAATGGAACGCTATTTTCTACAGAATAAGACCTGTGGAAAACATGTTGACAGAGATAGGACAGGGGTAGGACACTAGGACAAGAGCAGATGTCCCATCTTAATCATGGAAGATCTAAAAGAACAATTTAGCAAAATATACGATGAACACCTCCCTCCCATTTACCGGTTTATCTACCTGAAGGTAAATACGAGGGAGACGGCGGAAGATTTAGCTTCAGAGGTGTTTTCCCGTCTATGGGCCGAGCTTCAAAAGGCAGAGCAGGAGATTGAGAATATCCGTGCCTTTCTCTATGGAGTTGCAAGGAATGTGGTGGCAGACCACTACAGGGAAAGGAAATTAGAGGTGGTTTCCGTAGAGGAGACATTTGACCTCATGGACTCGTTTTCGCTTCACGACCAGATTGCTTTAAGCTCGGACATAGAGCAGATTCTAGGGGCGCTTTCCGGTATAAATGATGACTACCAGAATCTTATCATCTGGCGCTATGTAGAGGAGCTTTCGGTGCAAGAGATTGCCCAATTGACGGGCAAGACAGAAGAAAACGTCAGGGTGGGCATCCATAGGGCTATAAAGAGTCTTCGCGAGAGGCTCCCGGCCCCTGTTTCCTAGGTCTGGGCATTGACTCCTCCCTTATTCAGGTGTAATAAAAGGGGGTCTTTGTACGACATAACTATATCGGACCCACTATTCCCGATAGGGAACAAGGTTCTCGCAAAGCAGAGGTTCTATCGGCAGTTAAGCTTTTATGGAAGAGAAAGAGCTTACAGCCAAGATTTCCCTGCTCAAAGGAGTAAAGCCCAGACAGGACTGGGTTCTTTTGGCTAAATCAAGGATTCTTGGCCAGGCCGATATTCCACAGGTCGCCCCCTTGCACGAGGGTTTTGGCTCCCGTATAATGACAGAAGCCGTATCGGTTTTTAAATACCTCACTATTGAAAAGCCGGCATTTGCGTTGGCTTCCATTCTTTTGTTCATGGGAGCCGGCATATCGTTTCATGCAAGCAAGAGCTTGCCGGGAGATACGCTGTATTCCTTGCGTTCCGCAGGAGAAGATATTCAGTCTCGCCTTGCGTCCCAAGGAAACGACGTTCCCCAGTTGCAGGCAGCTCAGAGGCGCATGGAGGATTTGAAAAAGATAGTGGAAGGAAACAGATCCCAGAACTTAGCTTCCGCAATTAAGGAATATGAGAACAGCGTTTCAGAAGCTTCCAAGCAACTGGCAAAGCTTGCAGAGGAAAATCCCGAGAAGGCTCTTCTCGCAGGGAAAGAGATCTTAGAGCTTGCAGCAGAGAAGGTACGAATGGAAGAGGTTCTGGGAACAAAGTTCGGAGGCGAGGAATCACAGAGCTTGGCTGAAACCATAAAGATCGTCGTAGAGATTGAACTGGCTGACCTGGAAACCCGCACGCTTTCAGACACCCAGAAAGAAACATACGAAAAGGCGAAAGAAGCATATGCGGCAGGATCCTACGAAGCAGCCCTAGAAAATATCTGGTTCATTTCACAAGAAAGTGTGGATCATTGAAACCACATGACAAGGTCGGCCACCCGTGCGTTATAGTAAAGCACGCGGGTGAACATCATATTCAGTAAAACAACAAAAATAACCAAATGAGTACAATAGTAAAAAAAGTGATTACCACTGCAACTATCGCGATTGTTGCTGTGGGAGTCGCTGTTCCTACAAGCTCAGTTGGAGCCGCTACTGTAGATGAGCTGCAAGCGCAGATTAACGCTCTGCTTGCCCAGATCACCCAGTTGCAGGCCCAGTTGAGCGCCCAGGGCGGAACAACCACTACGACTGCGGGCGCGTGCTCGTTCACGAGGAGCCTTACAGTAGGGTCCACGGGAGCTGACGTGAAGTGTCTTCAGCAGTACCTGAATAGTGCTGGATACGCGGTATCCGCCACAGGAGTTGGATCCTCTGGATCTGAGTCCACCTACTTTGGGGCAAAAACCCAGGCAGCGGTGGCAAAATGGCAGGCGGCAAACAGCGTGAGCCCTGCAGCAGGATACTTCGGAACTCTTTCAAGAGCCAAGTATTCTTCGCTTGCTGGATCCGCTCCAACTACGCCTACTACCCCAACAACCCCTACGACTCCTACAACCACCCCGGTTCCGACCACAGGAGCCTTTACGGTTTCCTTGGCATCTGACACACCGGCTTCGGGTACGGTTGTTTCGACACAAGGTTTGGCAACCCTTACCAAGTTCGTATTCAGCAACGGCACCACGAACGCGGTAAAAGTCACCTCGCTTAAGTTTAAGAGGCTTGGTGTTTCTGCCGACGCTTCCCTTACCAACGTATATCTTTTCCAGGGAGGCCAGCGTCTGACTGATTCTGCAACGGTATCTACAGGGTACATGA
>CAYYUL010000042.1:0-3310 GCA_964474915.1 uncultured Candidatus Saccharibacteria bacterium
CCCACCTGTTCCCATTCCGAACACAGAAGTGAAATACCTCAAGGCCGATGGTAGTCGCAAGGCGAGAGTAGGTAGTCCCCACCCCTGGATTCAATATGAAAGAGCGCATGATGCGCTCTTTGCGTTCAAAAGAAAAAAGATTACAATGGCATCATCATGAAGAAATCTTTCCCCTGGAGCACGTGGCTATTTTGCATTCTTTTGCTCATAGCGTTTTTTGCGATTCTCAATGTCTTTTCTTTGGGGGTTAAAAGCGCGTTTTTCCGTTTTACGCTTCCGCTGCAGTCTTTCTTCTGGGAGAAAGGGAGCGGATTCTCAGGTTTTCTTGACGGGGTTGTAAAAGGAGGGGGATATAGGGAAGAGAATGTTCTGCTGCGAGAGCGCATTGAAACCTTTCAGGCAAAGCTCGCAGATTTTGAGAAGTCGCAAAGAGAAAATAAAGAATTAAGAAACGCACTGGATATCAGGCTTTTGAAGGAATCCGGGCGTTCGGGGGTGAATGTGATAGGAAAAGAAATCTCGCGTGATGTGGTATTCATTGATAAGGGGACGGCGCAAGGCATAGCAAAAGGCATGGCAGTCCTCACCCCTTCACAAGTTGCCGTAGGGGAAGTGATTGAAACGTATGAACATTCCTCTACAGTGCGCCTTCTTTCTGATACGGAGTCTTCCTTTGAGGCGTCGGTTCTTTCGAAAGATTTTGTGGGAGTCGTCAAGGGAATGGGGCGTTCTCAGATATTGCTCGACTTCATTCCCCATGACAACAATATCCAGAAAGGGGATGTGGTGATCACGTCTCATCTGGGATCCGTGTTTCCCGCGAATCTTCCTATCGGGGAGGTGTTGATGGTGGAGAAAAATGATGCCAGAACTTTTCAGAAGGCCGACATCCGCCCTTTCTTTGATATGAGCAGAGATTCCATTCTTTTCGTAATCCTTTGATATGCGGATTCTTTTTCTGTGCGCTTTATTGTTCTTCCTCTCGGTGTTCCAGGCAAGCTTCCTTCCTCATTTCATGATAGCGGGGTTTTCTTTGAATATCGTTCTTCTGCTCGTATGTGCGCTTTCGGTCGCGGGGCAGGAAAACTTGAAAACAGGCATTCAGGCCTCGGTAGCCGGGGGAATCTTCATTGACATGTTCTCTTCAGGATTCTTCGGGCAATGGGTGCTCATGTTCCTTTCCGTTGCATTATTCTCTCATTTTTTCTTGCGCAGATATGCCAGGATTCCCATTCTTCAAGCGAAACGATGATTTTCAGGTTCGACCCCCTCGTTTTGAGGTAGAGCCGCAGGAGGTGCTTTTGGATTCTCTGGCGTTGCGCCACCAGGAGGAGGGAGGAGAGGAAGCTCCTACGCTTGAGCTTCCCTTATCCCATTCTTTGTTCAGAAGAATGTTGCTGGGTACGCTTCTCATACTTTCCCTGTTCATTTCACGGACTTTTCAGCTTCAGGTGTTCGCCGGGGAAGGTCTTCGGGAAAAAGCCGCAAACAATACCTTCCGCATTACTCCCCAATTTGGACAAAGAGGCGTCATCTATGACCGTTCGCTCCGCAGCCTCGTTTCGAATGTAGCGGGTTTTGACCTGGTGTGCGACAAGCGGGACTTCCCGAACAATCGCCATGAGAAAGAGGTCATACTGAAAGAAATTTCCAGCGCTTTGTCTTTTCCCTTTGAAGATCTAAAGAGGGCTTTTGACGAAACGGCGCAATCGGAAGTTCTTCTCAAGGAAAACATTTCTCATGAAGAGGTGGTTGCGCTGGAGATACGAAAGGGAATCATTGCAGGATGCGAAGTGAAGGAGAATATCGTGCGGAGCTATCCATACGCAGGTCTGCTCTCGCACGTCCTTGGGTATGCGGCAAAGATTTCCTCGAAAGAGCTTGAGCAGCAGGAGGACTATTTCATTACAGAGCAGATCGGCAAGACCGGGGTGGAAAAAGCATACGAGCACTATCTCAGGGGCACGCCCGGCCAGATCCGCGTGAAAAAAGATTCTTCAGGCAGGGCGGTAGGAGAGAAGGACTTGATCGCTTCCAAAGAAGGAGATTCTGTAGTGCTTTGGCTTGATATCGATCTTCAGAAGAAACTTGAGGGGTCTCTTCGGGAAAGTCTGGATAGGCTGGGGGTACGCAAAGGGGCGGCTCTCGCAATGGACCCTCAGACAGGAGGCGTGTTGGCGATGGTGAGTCTTCCCGGATTTGATCCCAACGCATTTTCACAAGGTATATCCCAGAAGGAATGGGATTCTTTGCTCAACAATCCTGCCCACCCTTTGTTTAACAGGGCGATTTCGGGAATCGGGTTTCCCACGGGATCCGTAATCAAACCTTTGGTGGCGCTGAATGCCTTGGAAAAGGGGATTATCGCAGAAGACACGCACATCTTCTCTCCGCTGGAAATCTGCGTATGGAACAAATATGCCGGGCAGGACGAGTGTTTCCGCGACTGGACGTATCACGGAGACAGCGACGTGAAAAGAGCGATCGCCGAATCAGTCAACACATTTTTTTACATCATCGGAGGAGGATATCAGAATCAAAAGGGATTGGGTCCCCAGGCGATCAAGGATTTTCTTTCGCTTTTCGGATGGGGTGCAAAGACAGGCATCGATATTCCGAACGAGGGCCAGGGGATTCTTCCGGACCTTACTGTACATTGGAGATTGGGAGATACGTACCATTTTGCCATTGGCCAGGGATCGTTTGCCGTCACCCCTCTTCAGGTGGCGACTGCCTTCTCTGCAATAGCGAATGGAGGAACCTTGCTCCAGCCCCAGATGGTGAAAGAGATCATTGATCCCCAAAAGAAGCCCGTGAAAGAGTTCGAGAAAAAGGTTCTCCAAGGGCATTTGGCAAACCCTGAAAATATTGAGATAGTGAGAGAGGGGATGCGTCAGACCGTCACCAAAGGGTCTGGCACCGGATTTTTGGATCACATCTCGGTTCCTGTTTCAGCAAAGACCGGGACCGCGCAGACAGGGAAGCGGACTTCAGGAGGGAGAGATTATCTGTACAGCTGGGTGGCTGCCTTCGCCCCATACGAGAACCCGGAGGTCGTTCTCGTGATCGTAGTTGAGGACGTCGTGGAAGGAGAGGTGGCTACCCTTCCCGTGGCGCGGGACGTCCTTTCATGGTATTTCTCTCATTGATATGCAAGATATTACACCAGCAGGGCTTCAAAAGCTCAAAGACGAGCTTTTGCAGTTAAAGACCGTAACACGCAAGGAGCTGGCAGACCGCCTGAGGACGGCAATCTCTCACGGAGACCTGTCGGAAAATTTTGATTATTCAGACGCCAAAGACCAGCAGC
>CAYYUL010000042.1:3320-5830 GCA_964474915.1 uncultured Candidatus Saccharibacteria bacterium
ACGTGGTTTCAAACGGTTCTTCTAGAGATGGTGTCCAGATGGGATCTACGGTATCTCTTCATGCATCGGGAAAAAAACTCTCATATGTCATTTCTGATCTTCAGTCGGCGAACCCTTTAGAGGGGAAAATTTCCGCTTCTTCTCCCATAGGCAAGGCTCTTATGGGGAAGGCAAAGGGAGATACGGTTGAGGTGCAAACTCCCGGAGGCCTTCAAACATACAATATTCTTGATATTCGTTGACAAATAAAAAAGAGGTACCGCAAGGGTATCTCTTTGGAGAAAGAACAGATAATTCCGGGAGATCCTGGCTTTTGCTCTACCTGCCAGAGAAGAATCTCTGGTACGGTCGGGTGAAAACCTCGGTGTCACCACCCACCGGGATTCCATAGCCAGGATCTCCCTCCCCATCAATGGCGAGTCCATCACACAGGCACCACGCCTCACACAGCCGGTTCATGTCGCAGTTCGTAGTACCTACCTGAAAGGAGGCAGTTTCCCCTTTCTCCATTTCTGGTATGTACGAGCGACTTCTCTGCACACCGACCTCGTTGGGATTGAGAGTCGACCCCCCGTTCCCTCCTTTCTGTGGGACATAGTGTGGATGATGTACTCGTCAATTTCATCTTCTTTCATTCTTGAGTATATGTCAATACAGACAGAGAGTTTACTTCCGAAGAGACATTAGGTATAATTTTTCTCATATATGCTCGGCAGTTCAGAGATACGAGAAGTGAGATTGGCAAAGCGAAAAGCGCTGGAACAAGCGGGGGAAACTCCCTATCCTGTGTATTTGAAGCGCACGCATGCGATCTCGGAAGTGTTGAGCGCATTTTCTTCTCTTGCGAAGTCCCGCAAGGAAGTCTTTATTGCGGGAAGGGTAAGAGCAATGAGAGAGCATGGGGGTTCCACCTTTTTGAATCTAGAGGATGGAACCGGAACCATGCAGGTATACGTGAAGAAAGATCGGGTGGGAGAGAAGGCGTACCAGTTTTTTTTGGAGTCAGCTGATATCGGAGATTTCATCCAGGCGAGAGGGATTGTATTCACCACCAAGAAGGGGGAAAGAACTCTGGAGATGGCGCATTGGAATATGCTTGCAAAATCCCTTCTTCCCCTCCCTGAGAAATGGCATGGGCTCCAGGACGTGGAGGAGCGGTATCGCAAACGCTACCTTGACCTGTTAATGAACAAAGAGACGCGCAAGGCGTTTGAGGTACGGAGTTCGGTCGTGAGAGCCGCCCGTGAGTTTTTGGACAATGCAGGATTCATGGAAATGGAAACTTCCGTATTGCAGCCAATCCCAGGAGGAGCCTCAGCCCGTCCTTTCAAGACGTATCTCAATGCCCTTGACATGAACCTATACCTTCGGGTGGCTCCTGAACTTGATCTCAAGAAGCTTCTGGTCGGAGGATTTGAAAAGGTATATGAGATAGGGAGGTCGTTCCGCAACGAGGGAATGGACTACTCCCACAATCCCGAGTTCACCTCGCTGGAGTTCTACTGGGCGTATGCTGACTACAAAGAGCTCATGAAGTTTACCGAAAAACTTTTTGTATCCATATTCAAGAGGCTCAAGGCATATCCGAAATTCGAGCATGAAGGGAAAAGCATTGATCTCTCGACTCCCTGGCCAAGAATTGAGTTCGTTTCTTTGCTGCAAAAGCACTTGGGTTTTGATTATGAATCGTTGAACAGAGATGCGTTAAAGAAAAAAGCGGAATCTTTTGGAATCCAGGTGCAAGAATACGCCACCAAAGGTCAGATAGGGGATATGCTGTTCAAGAAGGCATGCAAGCAAAAAATCATAAATCCCACCTTTATTATCCATCAGCCGTTAGAATTAACTCCTCTTGCAAAGCCTCTGGAAGAGAATCCCGCACGTGCTGCCCGTTTCCAGCTTGTTATTGACGGCTGGGAAATGGCAAATGCCTTCTCTGAATTGAACGACCCCGTTCTCCAGCGAAAGGCCTTTGAGGATCAGGAGCAGTTATTGAGAAAAGGGGATACGGAAGCCCAGCCCATGGACGAGAGCTATGTGGAAGCCATGGAGTACGGCATGCCTCCTTCGGCTGGTTTTGGAATGGGCATAGACCGGCTGGCCGCCTTCCTTGCGAACGCTCACAGCGTGAGAGACATCATCCTATTTCCAACCATGAGACCAAAGAGCTGATATGTTAGACATTACATTTATCAGAGAAAATCCGGACAAGGTGAAAGAGGCCTGTGCGGCAAAGCAGGTCAAGGTTTCCGTGGACGAGGTTCTCAGAATAGACGAAAAGAAAAGGGGTCTGCAAAAGCAGGTGGAAGAGTTGAGGGCTGAACAGAACAAGCTGACCAGAGAAGATATTGAAAAAGGGAGAGGATTGAAAGCAAAACTCAAAGAATTGGAGCCCGAATTGGGCGTTCTTGAAAAAAACCTTGAGGGTCTTTTGTACCAGCTCCCGAATATTGCTTTGGAGTGAGTTTCTTTAGGGAACGGGTCAGAGAACACAATCCTGGCAATGAAAG
>CAYYUL010000043.1:0-4694 GCA_964474915.1 uncultured Candidatus Saccharibacteria bacterium
TCTCCGCACCTCTTCCATATCCAAATACCCGGCTTCTTTGACGTGGTATGGAATGCTCTGAAAAAACCTTGAGGAAACGTTCACTTTTGCTCCGTGCGTCAAATGCCCTCCGTCAGACAAGTTCTGGCCCATGACCTTGTCCCCGTTCTCGCATACCGCCAAGTACACGGCAAAGTTTGCGGGAGACCCTGAATACGGCTGCACATTGGCATAGGGGACGGAGAATGCCTTCTTTGCCCGCTCAATGACAAGATTCTCCACCTTGTCGATTACCTGGTTCCCTCCGTAATACCGTTTGCCAGGATATCCTTCCGCATACTTGTCGTTCAGAATGGAAGCTAGAGCCGCCAATACCGCTTTGGATGTATGGTTTTCCGAAGGGATCATTTCCAGCCCTTCCCTGCGCCGCTTGGTTTCCGCCTCAATCAGTTCGTAGATTTCCGGATCTGTTTTTGAGAGATTGTTCATAAATGCGTATTCAAAATACCATATATATTCTTTAATCGGAAATGGTGGTATGGCTTGAGGCTTGTATGTCCTTGCTTCTCTTGCCCTGCTCCCAGTTCTGAAAGGCAGCCATTGCGATCATGACTCCGTTGTCCGTGCACAAAGGGATCGATGGCGACCTGAATGAAACGTTCGGGGATTCTTTTTGCAGGCGGTCTTTGAGCATTGCCCTCAATCGTTTGTTCGCCGCAACCCCTCCTCCCAGCAGAACCGTTCTTGCCTTATATTCTTTTGCGGCTCGCAGTGTTTTGGAAACCAGCACGTCGCAAATTGCCTGTTGGATTTCTGAAGCCATGGCGGAAACATATGCTTTTGATTTTTTCTCCTTCAACGATCGTTTCTGGTAGTCGTACAGCACAGCGGTCTTCAGTCCGGAAAAGCTGAAGTCATAATCTTTGGTGTGCATCATTGGACGCGGCAACGCTACGGAGACTGCGGGCTTCTGCGCTGTTGCGGCCTCAATCGCAGGCCCTCCGGGATATCCCAGGCCCAGAAGGCGGGCCGTCTTGTCAAAACACTCGCCGGCTGCGTCGTCTCTTGTTTCTCCTATCATCTTGTACCTCCCGATGTCCTCCATCAAGAAAAGAGCGGTGTGACCTCCCGATACGATCAGAGCTATTGCGGGAAACATTCCAGGGGAACGCAAAGGCCTGAATGAAGAACCTCTCTTCTCCAAAAGAGAGACGAGCAAGTGGCCTTCCAAATGATCTACGCCAAGCAATGGAACATTCCATTCTTGAGAAAGTTTCTTGGCAAAATTGATTCCAGACCACAGCGCAATTTCCAATCCGGGATGAGAAGCGACTCCGATGAGATCAATAGGTGGAAGCTTGTGCGGAAAACGCGCTATGGCAAGAACTTTTTTCAGCACAATGGGCAAATTCTTTTCATGCTCTCTTCTCGCCAGATTCGGAACAACTCCTCCCCATTTCTTGTGTATGGCGTTCTGAGAGGAAATGGCCGAGGAAAGAATTGTGAAATTGCTTCCTTGCACCGTAAGAAGGGCGAGCGCGGTATCATCGCAGGAAGTCTTACCAAGTACGAAAAACGGTTTCATGATCGTACAATGCGAAAAGGGGTCTTGGTGAGATCTATGACTGTCGAGGGTTTTCCGTTCAGCGTTCCTGCGTCCACTGCGGCGTCAGGGCGCAATCTTGAAAACTGCCGCATTGCTTCCTCAATGGTCTTTACGGGAGGGATATCTGAAACATTTGCTGATGTTGCGGTCAAGGGAAAAGGAAGCTTCTTTAAAAGAGAAAGCAGCGGTGTGTGGTCGGGCTGGCGCAACGCAATGGTCCTTTGAGAAACCCCGTACAAAGGCTTTTTTATGTTCTTTCTTTCCAGCACTACCGTGGTGCTGCCCGGCCAGTGTCTTTTGATGTATGGCTCCTGCTTTGCATTCATGACTGCAAGCTGTTTTGCGGCAGCGATATTGCGAACGAACAACGAAAGGGGCTTTCGCAAAGGCCTTTTCTTGATGCGAAAGACTTTTTGCACGGCGCGCTTGTTGGTTGCTGCAGCAAGAAGACCGTATACCGTGTCTGTGGGAAAAATCACAACGCTCCCGCTCGCAATCAATTGTGCAACCTTTTTGAGAATACCTTTTTCTTCAAAAGAGTATATTTTCATCCCCTCTGTTCTACCATGTAAAAAAAAAAAGAAAAAGGGGCCTATACAATCGGCCCCAGAAAAGTGCGGGGGGAATGTCCTCTGTCTCCGCCACATCAAGCTGCCAGCTCTCCGCTCAGAGGGCATTCCCCCTTTATGGAGGAGGTGAACACCCTTCTGGATCTTGCGTTTGTCCATACGGGTGCCACGCTTTATTCATAGACCCCCTTTCTTTTCTTGTCAACTCCGCTTGAGGGAAGTCTGGGTCTTTGAGGATATGGAGGTGCCGTCTGGAAGATTCTCGAATACCAAAGTCCCGGGATATACCTTGCATTCTGATCCTATGAGAAGCCCTGGCATGGTTCCCGTATGAATTCCAAAATACGTTCCGTCTCCCACAATAACTCCCAAAGAAGAAAGCCTGGTATCAACTTTTTTATCTTTCACCTGAACTCCTATCGCGCTCCGATCAAGCTTCCGGTTAGCTGCTGCAAACCCCATTCCGAAACGGCAGTTCCTTCCAATAACAGAGTCTCCGATATACCCTGAATGAAAATGTGTTCCTTCTTGAAGGATAGAGTGCTTGATCTCACAGAACGATCCTGTTTTTACCTCTTGTTCAATATTCAAAGGTCCCCGCAGCACGCTGGAAGGGCCTATTTCGCAATTATCTCCGATAAAGCACGGCCCTTCAATTACCGTTCCTGCTTTCACTACGGTATTCTCTCCTATATGCACGCTGCCTTCTATTGAAACATTGGGTGCTACGCGAGAGGAAGGAGCGATTGTGGGTTCGAAATACGGAGACTTGATCAGAATATCCAAAAGCAAGAATGCGTCCCAGGGATGCTTTAACGTAGGAACATTCTCTTGCAAAAGCAATAAGGAAGACTGTTTATCCTTGATGTACCTATTGATGGCGTCAATGAAGTCCGTCTCATGATGGCGCGAAAGCCCCGCGTAGTACGAAAAGAAATCTTCCTTGAAGTAGTACATCCCCAATGTTTTGATGTTGGAGGGCTCTTGCCCCAGGGAAGGTTTTTCCACGATCTCTTCCACGGCATTTCCTTTCATGCGGATCATGCCATACCCGGGGCTACTGTTTTCAGCTCCCACGAGCATGCACTCTGACCCTTCCTGGTCAATGCGCAGCCGCATTTCAGCGATAATATCCTTGGAGTTTACCTTGCCTGGCCACGACACAAAGAAAGGTCCGCGGATAAGATCCTTTGCCTGCCATAATGCGTTTCCCGTGCCCAAAGGCTTCTCCTGGTAGACATAGAAAATGGTAGCTCCGATATCTGATCCGTTTCCAAGTTGGGACGGGATTTGGGAGTCCTTGCCGCACACCACGATAATTTCCTTGATGCCGTTTTCGGCAAGGTCTCTCGCCGTCCAATAAATCAAAGGCCTCCCCAATATCTTAAAAAGGGACTTGTGCTCTTTGTTCAGCGGCCAGAACCTGGAAGATTCGCCGGCTGCTACGATCACAGCTTGCATATATCAACACTGTATCTGTTTTGGATGTTTTGTTCAATACGGAATACATCGCCCAAAAGAAAAGACGCCGCATTAAGGCGTCTGTAAAAAAGAAATGTATGTGCCCAGCATGACTTCTCTTCTGCCGTCGTACTGGGTGCGCTCTCCCATAACGCCGCCGTCAAAGGTTTTCCCGTAGGCAGCTAAAGCCGGCTTATTGTTTTCATAGAGCCACACCGTGACCAGAATTCCTTCCTGGATTCTCGGATTGCTCTTTTCCATCCATTCTCGCATCGCAATGATGCTCTCTTGGATGAGCTTTGAGCCCAGACCGTTGTTTTCAAACTCCAGTCCGACGGAAAGCTGCTCGAGTTCCAACACGGGCTCTGGACGCAGGAAACCCCCGTGAATCTGCCACCCAATGTATCCTGCCACCATTCCGTCAACGATGACGACGAAATACTGATATGCGGGAAACGCCCTGAATAGGCAGTCCACCCATTTGAGCGCCGTGATATGATCGCCACGATTGCCTCGGAACTGGGATGCATTAATCCCTGCGATCAAAGGAAGGTCTTTGAACTCGGCACGTCGCACAAGAGCACTGCCTGCAACATTCCTCATGAGAATCTCCTTTCTGATAAAGTGGTGCTGTAGAAAGCCTACCCATCCTGGGAGGAGAAGTCAAGAGGCTGCAGAAAGAAAATGCGAAACAATGCGCGCCAGCTTACTTGAATCATGCCGAATGAGCGTGCGCTTTATAGCATCCCCTTTCTTGAGAGCGGGGAACTTTTTACTGATCAAATCAGCTCCAATGAAGCGGGCAGGCAACTGCTTGCCCCATTCCGTCAATAATTCTCCGCCTCTTGCGTATTGTTTGAGAAGATCTGGACGGGGTCGTTTATTGTTAAAAATAACGAGGTCAAAAGAGCATTCAAGATATCGGTCCATGTGACGCGCAAAATCCTGGACCGACCACCCGTCTGTGTGTCCGGCTTTCGTCATGAGATTGCATACAAAAATCTTCTTTGCTCTGCTTGTGCAGATTGCCCTCTTGATCCCCTGCACCAGAAGATTGGGAACTAAGCTTGAATAAAAAT
>CAYYUL010000043.1:4704-5779 GCA_964474915.1 uncultured Candidatus Saccharibacteria bacterium
CCCGAGTCAATCGGGACCCATGATGACTGCGTCAGCCTTCAGAATTGCCTCCACTGCCTTTGGATTCGCCTTGGCTCTTGGAAAAAGCTTGAAATCCCGCACTCTCTTCAGATTTGCCGAATGAATCGTGCGCTCTCCCTTCAGTATCCTCCCATTTTCAAGATAGGTGACAAGCCGCACCTTATCGAGGGTTGCGGGGAAGACCCGCCCTGCAAGACGCAATATGTCAGAAGCTTTTTCAACGGCTGCATCAAAAGATCCGGTCACTTTTTCCAATGCGGAAAGCAAAATATTCCCAAAGTTATGCCCTTTCAAAGACCCGCGAGAAAACCGGTAATTCATAAGCTCTCGCATTAACCGATCCGATCGAGAGAGCGCGACCAGGCACTGACGCACATCTCCCGGAGGCAGCACCCCGAGTTCGTCCCGGAGTATGCCCGTGGATCCTCCGTCATCTGCCATGGTCACAATCGCAGAAAGGTTAAGAGGATATGCTTTAAGACCGGTAAGAACGGTATATGTTCCTGTCCCCCCTCCTATGACCACGACTTTCTTTCTTTTGCCATTACGCTTCAATGTCTTTCTCATCTAAACGATAGTAGCTGTTTCCCTGCTGGTATTCTTCCAATACGTGAGCCGACATGCCGACAATGCGGGAGATAAGGAACAATGCCTTGCCGAGTTTTGGATCAAATCCGAGCTCCAGCATGCAGCAGGCAATTGCTCCGTCAATATTCAAAGGCAATTTCTTCCCCTTTTTCTTTTCCAAGGCTTTTTCAATCGCATAAGCCTTTTCAAAGTATGCGCAGGAAAACCCAAGACTCTTTGCCTTTTCATAGAGCGCTTTTGTTCTTGGGTCTTCCTCTTTGTATGTTTTGTGGCCAAAGCCCGGAATAATCTTCTCTTGTTCTGCAATTTCCTCTGATGTCCTCTCTGAAACAAGGAGTTGAGCGCACTTTTCTCCAGCTCCCCCGTGTTTTTCTCCGTTAGCCAACATGCCTGAAGCCATCGCCGCATGTAAGGAGTTTCCAGAAGCCGCCACCACGCGAGGCACATAAAGAGAAGTATCTTCCAT
>CAYYUL010000044.1:0-5599 GCA_964474915.1 uncultured Candidatus Saccharibacteria bacterium
CCCGTAACCATGACGATGTTCATGCCGGCTCCCCTTACTTTTTCCACCGCGTTTTTTACTTCAGGTCGCAAAGCGTCTTTCATTGCAAAGAGTCCTGCGAACGTGAACTGCGGCAGGGAACGGGGATTGAGTATTTCTTCTGAAACATTTGGATTCATTGCAAGGGCCAAGACTCGAAATCCCTGGCGGGCCAGCGTAAAGAACACGGACTCTATCTCTTTTGCCGTTTCCCTGGTAAGTGGATTGTTGTTGCGCCATGCGTTCTGACAAAGCTCCAGAACTGTTTCCGGAGCTCCGACAATGGCCGCAAAGCGTTTTCCGTCAACGGTTCTCAAAGAGGCGTGGTACTTCGTTCTATAGTTAAAAGGAAGCTCGGAAATCTTCGGAAGCTCCTGATCCACAACCTCCTTTTTGAAGCCGATCTTCTCTGCCAGAGAAAGCATGGCGGCTTCCGTGGGATCTCCGGCCACCTTCCAGGATTTGGTTTCTTTTGCAAAGGAAATCCTTGCGTTCGAAGAGAATACGGCGATCCTTCCCGCCGCAAGCAATTCCGGATGATTAAGGGGATCAATAATCTTTCCCTCAAAGAGTATTTCTCCTTTTGGCTCATATCCCACTCCCCTCACCTCAAAGAGACGCTCACTCGCATAGATTTTTTGAACCATCATTTCGTTCAAGGTAAGGGTTCCCGTCTTATCCACTGCGATCACTTTGGTCTGGCCTAAAGCCTCCACTGCCTGGAGTTTTTTCACCAAGGCGTTGTGCTTTGACATTCTCCACACGCCGCTCGCCAATACCAGGGTGATGACGATGGGGAGGCCTTCCGGAATGACCGACACCGAAAGAGCCACGGCCGTCGTGAACATTTCCTTCAAGGGTTTTCCAGAAAACGTGCCAGCCGCAACAAGCAGCACGCTCATAACGGAAACCGCGGCAATGATGAGGCGTGAGAGGTATCGGACATTGGCTTTGAGGGGCATTTCCGTATCAATGGACGATATTTCCTGGGCTATCTTTCCGATCTCCGTAGACATTCCTGTCGCGACAGCGATCGCTGTTGCGGATCCCGCCACCACATGAGTTCCCTTAAAGACCATATTCTTCTGATCAATGACCGAATGATAATGCCCCTTCATCGCCTCGCTCACTTTGGAAACAGGCTCTGATTCTCCGGTGAGAGACGCTTCATCTATCTTCAAGGAGTTGGAGAATATGACCCGAGCGTCTGCTGGAACCTTTTCTCCTTCCTGGAGCAAGAGAATGTCGCCCGGAACCACCTCGGTGTCTTTGATGAGAAGCTCCCTTTGTTCGCGTACGACTGTTGCCGAGGATTCAGAGAACTTTTTCAATGCGAGCAGGGTGTTTTGAGCTTTTCCTTCCTGTATGGTCCCTACTGCCGCGTTAAAGAGAAGCACGGCAAGGATGATTCCAGCATCCATTGGCTGGCGCAGGAAAAAGACCGCTGCCGTTGCGGCAAAAAGAATGTAGATGAGAGGGCTTTGGAATTGCCTAAAGAATATAAGCAGCAACCCCTCCCTTTTTCCTTCAGGGAGTTTGTTCTGCCCGTATTCCTTTAGTCGTTGTTTGACTTGTGCGGCTTCAAGCCCTTGTTCCGTAGCAGAAAGCTCTGCCAAGACTTCGGCTGCGGATTGCGTGTGCCATTCCATATATGGGTATTGTATCAGGGAACGAGGTTCTCTGGTATAATTTTCATATGGCGCCGCAGGAAATGCTCGTGGTGAAGGCATCCGGTAAAACAGAACCTTTTTCCGAAGAGAAACTCAGGCGTTCTTTGGAGAGGTCAAAAGCCTCAGAGGAAACAGCTCAGCGAATTATCAATGAAATCACTCGGGAGTTTCAAAGCGGATCCCGCACGAAAGATATCTACCGCCGTGCATTCTTTCTTCTAAGAAAATATGAGCGTTCGGTGGCAGCCAGGTATTCTTTGAAACGCGCCATTATGGAATTGGGGCCTGAAGGCCACTCTTTTGAGAATCTTGTGGGGGAAATTTTTAAAGCCCGGGGATATTCAGTGGACATATCAGAGGTTGTGCAAGGGCAATGCGTTTTACATGAGGTTGACGTGGTGGCCCAAAAGCAAGGGAGGCACCTCATGGTGGAGTGCAAGTTCCATAATCAGCAGGGCATCCGGTCTGACGTGAAAGTCGCTTTGTACGTGCAGGCCCGTTTTGAAGATATCAAGAAAAGGTGGGAAAGAGATCCAAGCCATGGCCGCGAGTTCCATGAAGCATGGCTTATGACGAACACCCAGCTTACCTCAGACGCCGTTCAATACGCCGGGTGCGTAGGAATGAGAGCCGTGGGGTGGAACCATCCCGCACAAGGGAACCTGCAAGACCTTATTGAGGAAGCAGGCTTGCATCCCCTTACCTGCCTTCAGACCTTAAGCGGGGGCAACAAAAGAGCGCTTATGGCAGAAGGCATGTCATTGTGCAAGGACGTGGTCAAAGACAAGAATCTTTTAAAGAGGATAGGGCTGAACGAAGAGAAAATTTCAAAGGTGGAGCAGGAGGTTTCGATACTATGCAAGCCCTGAGATTTGACACTTGTTTTTTTTGTGATAGCATGCATGTGCGCAGATGATGTCCGTTTCGGACATTCTTTTGTAAACAATATATTATATGGATCTCAAAAACTTCACTGTTCTCATCGATCAGATCGCAGAAGAGAAGGGCCTGAACAAGGCACGCGTGTTAGAGGCGATTGAACAGGCCTTAGCAGCAGCCTACAAGAAGGAATACGGCCAAAGAGGTCAAATGGTGAAAGCGGAACTTAATTCCAAAACAGGGAAAGCCGAGTTCTGGATGGTAAAGCTCGCAGTGTCAGATGACATGATCTACTCGGAAGAGGAGCTGGAGAAAATGAAGGAAGAGCATGAATATGAAGAGATTCCAGAAAGCGAGAAAAAGATCAGGTTCAACCCCGAGCGCCACATCATGGTAAAAGATGCAAAGAAGATACAAAAAGACATCAAAGCCGGGGAAGAGCTGGAGCTGCCCTTGGAGACGAAGCAGGATTACGGGAGAATCGCCGCCCAGACAGCAAAGCAGGTTATCCTGCAAAAGATCAGGGAGGCCGAGCGCGACACCGTGCTTGCAGAGTTCAAATCCAAAGAAGGAGAGCTTGTTTCGGGCATTGTCCAGCGCGTGGAGAACAGATCCGTATTCTTTGACCTGGGAAAAACCTTGGGAGTCATGCCCCAGGAGGAACAGGTTCCGGGAGAGTTCTACCGCTCGGGACAGCGCTTGAAGCTCTATGTGCTGCGCGTGGATGATTCCCCGAAAGGCCCCACCATTTATCTTTCAAGGGCTTATCCAAAGCTCATTTCAAAGCTTTTTGAGCTTGAGGTTCCTGAAATTGCGGCAGGATCCGTGGAGATCAAAGGAATCGCAAGAGAGCCGGGTTCCAGGTCCAAAATCGCGGTGTCTTCCAATTCCCAGGGAGTGGATCCCGTGGGTTCCATGGTTGGTCAGCGGGGCACGAGAGTGTCGGCTGTCATGCAGGAATTAGGGGGAGAGAAGATAGACATCATTGAATGGGCAGAGGATCCAGAAACCTACATTGCCAACGCCCTGTCTCCCGCAAAGGTGTTGCAGGCAAATATTCTTTCGCAGAACCGGGCCGAAGCCCAGGTTCCAGAAGACCAGCTGTCTTTGGCTATCGGAAGGGACGGCCAGAATGTGAGATTGGCAGCCAAGCTCACGGGATGGAAGATCGATGTGAGGACTCCCGAAGGGAAGGGAACAGAGATTGAGGAAGAAAAAGAATCCGATGCGGAGATTTCCGGAGAGCCCGAGGAAAAGAAGGGGGTTGCAGAAGGGGTTGCAAAGGAGCAGGAAGAAGAGTAAATTAAAGATATGAATCTTATCCCCACAGTCATTGAAAAAACCCAGTACGGAGAGCGCGCATACGACATTTACTCCAGGCTTCTGAAGGACCGCATCATCTTTTTGGGAGCCCCGATCAACGACGTCGTTTCAAACTCCATCATCGCCCAGATGCTCTTCTTGGCGTCCCGAGACCCGAAGAAAGAGATCCAATTTTACATCAACAGCCCCGGAGGTTCGGTGACGGCAGGCCTTGCCATCTACGACACCATGCAATACATCAAGTGCCCTGTTTCCACGGTGTGCGTGGGCATGGCGGCTTCCATGGCAGCGGTGCTTCTGGCTTCAGGGGAAAAGGGGAAGAGGTTCGCCCTTCCCAACTCCCAGATCATGCTCCACCAGCCAATGGGGGGAGCCCAGGGCCAGGCGTCAGAGATCGAGATTACAGCCAAGCAGATCGTGAAGATCAAAGAGCAGATCAACACCATTATTTCAAAGCATACGGGCCAGCAGTACTCGAAAGTGGAAAAAGACACGGACAGGGATTTTTACCTTGATCCGAAAGAGGCGCGAGAGTACGGCCTTATCGATGAAGTGATCGAACAAAAAGATTAATCGAGACATTATGAACAGATTTTATATACAAACGTCATTAACCAGCATATCTTCATATGAATCCCATCGCCCTATTTTCAGCAGGCGCAGCCTTGGTGCTAGGAGCAATCCTGGGGTACTTCGCTCGCCAGTCAATTGCGAAAAAGACGGTAGAGTCTTTTGAAGGAAAGCTCGAAAAACTCACCGCCGAAGCTCAGAAGGAAGCCCAAGCTATTATCGAACAGGCTAAAGCCAAAGCCCAGTCTTTTCGTTTGGAAACGGAAGCCGAAGAAGAAAAACGCAGAAAGTCTCTCTTGGAAGCGGAGAAGCTTCTTCTCAAGAGAGAGAATATTTTGGATAAGAAACTTTCAGAGTTGGATGGAAAGGAAAAGGAAGCGGAAAAACGTTCTGCATCGCTCTTCCAAAAAGAAAAATCTTTGGAAGAATTGCAGACTCAGACAATCGTCAAGTTAGAACATACAGCCGGTTTGACGAAAGAGCAGGCAAAGCAGGAGATGTTCGAGGTATTGGAGCGCCAGGAAGAAAAGAACATCCTGGGGCGCATGCGAAAGCTTGAGCAGGAAGGGCAGGAACGCTTTGAGAAGCGGGCAAAAGAAATGGTGGCGTATGCGGTGCAGAAGATCGCAGTTTCCCAGTCCCAGGAGATAACCACTTCCACCCTCATTCTTCCTTCAGAGGACTTGAAAGGGAAAATCATAGGGAAGGAAGGGAGGAACATCAGGGCTTTGGAACGGGCAGCTGGCGTGGAGATTGTCGTGGACGAAGCTCCTGAAACCGTGGTCATTTCAGGGTTTGACCCGATGAGGAGGCATATCGCAAAAGTTGCTTTGGAAAATCTCATCAAAGACGGCAGGATTCATCCCACGAGAGTAGAGGAAGAAGTCGCAAAAGCAGAGGCGGAAGCAGATAAGCAGGTCAGGGAAGCCGGAGAGACCGTGGCGTATGACTTGGGCGTCGTAGGATTGGATCCAAAGCTCATCCAGATATTGGGAAGATTGAAGTTCAGGACTTCGTACGGGCAGAACGTGCTGCTCCATTCCATTGAAGTGGCGTATCTAGCTTCTGCCCTGGCTGCTGAAATCGGAGTGAACGTGGCCGTGGCCAAAAAAGCAGGGCTCTTCCATGACATCGGAAAG